>CAYTWF010000047.1:0-24635 GCA_964441705.1 uncultured Butyrivibrio sp. | reverse complement strand
CATCTGCCTTACAAGCAGAGGGTCACAGGTTCGAGCCCTGTAGGTCCCATTTAACTTAATATTTCATGCCGGCGTGGCGGAATTGGCAGACGCCCGGGACTTAAAATCCCGTGGGATTAACTTCCCGTACCGGTTCGACTCCGGTCGCCGGCATTAACTAAAACCTTGATTGTATAATCAAGGTTTTTTTGAGCAATAAGCCCGCATGCAGACTTGTAAAGCCCCTTGCTATTGACATTAAGTAATTTATGCTTATAATTTAATATAGGATTTGATTAAAATTAGGTAAATTATTGGAGGATTACATAATGGCAATTCAGTGTTATGAGGGTTTATCAAGTGCAATTAAGAAGATTTTTAAGCTTGATAGCTGCAACAGCAGCTATGTTATAGGTGTTATTGATGATGAACAGTTTTTGGGACATGTATATTACGGAGAAAGGCTTAATGATTATGATTGTACGAATATATTGAGAATTAATGAAAATCCTTATGTTCCATCACAAAATAATCGTGACAGATGTTCCTTTTTAGATTCATTTCCAATGGAATATGCAGCTAATGGTCTGGGAGATTATCGTGAGTCTTGTATTGCAATTGAGACAGAAAATGGCAATATGGGTTTAGCCTTAAATTATTGTTCTCATAGAATTTATAATGGCAAGGAAGCACTGGAGGGACTTCCGGCTTCTTTTGGAGCAGAAACGGAGTGTACAAGTCTGGAGATTACCTGTCAGGATTCATGCACCGGATTGAAAATCGTGCTGTTGTACACTGTTTTTGAACAGGAGGATGTTATTACCAGAAGCGTAAGAGTAATTAATGAAGGCGCACACACAGTATTTTTAACAAAAGTATTTAGTGCATGTCTTGACATGGATAACAAGGATTTTGATGCATTATCACTTCATGGTTCATGGGCAAGGGAAAGGCATATGCAGAGAATCCCTGTGAGCCATGCTAAGCATAGTGTTGAATCTGTGCGTGGAGAATCAAGTCATCAGGATCATCCATTTATGGCATTGGTAACAGCTGGAGCTAATCAGGAGTATGGCGAAGTATATGCAATGAATTTCGTGTATTCAGGTAATTTTAAGGTGCAGGTGCAGAATGACCAGTTTGATCAGATTCGTATGGTTATGGGAATTCATCCGGAGGGCTTTAAATGGAAGCTTATGAAAGGTGAAAGCTTTCAGGCACCGGAGGTTGTAATGGTGTATTCAGCCAATGGACTTGGCAAGATGACCAGAAGCTATCATGATTTCTACAGGAAGCATTTAATTAGAGGGGAATACAAGGACAGCCAGAGACCGGTGCTTATTAACAACTGGGAGGCAACATATTTTGACTTTAATACGGATAAGCTTATTGCAATAGCCAGGGAGGCTTCCAAGCTTGGGATAGATATGCTTGTAATGGATGATGGGTGGTTCGGAAAACGATGTGATGACAACCGGGCACTTGGTGACTGGCAGGTGAATGAGGAAAAGCTTCCAGGTGGACTAAAATATCTTGTTGACCAGGTTAATGGATTGGGAATGAAATTTGGAATATGGTTTGAACCGGAAATGATTTCACCGGATTCTGAATTATATAGAAAACATCCAGACTGGGCTATCGCAATTCCGGAACGCAGGGCGAGTCTTGGACGTAACCAGTATGTACTGGATTTGACCCGCAAGGATGTACGTGAGTATGCATATCAAAGTGTTGCTTCTGTTCTGCACAGTGCCAATATAGAGTATGTTAAATGGGACATGAACAGGCAGCTTTCAGATATTGGTTCAGCGCAGCTGCCGGCTGACCAGATGGGAGAGCTGTATCACAGGTATGTGCTGGCAGTATATGAGCTTCAGGACAGACTTATTAAGGAATTTCCAGGACTTTTACTGGAAAACTGCTCAGGTGGTGGGGCAAGATTTGACCCAGGTATGCTTTATTACAGCCCGCAGATATGGTGTTCTGATGATACTGATGCAATAGAGAGACTTGCAATTCAGGAGGGTACTGCGATGATATATCCATTATCTGTGATGGGTGCTCATGTTTCAGACTGCCCTAATCACACTGTAGGGAGAGTGACTCCTTTTGAAACCAGGGGATATGTTGCGTTGGCAGGAACCTTTGGATATGAGTTGGATGTAACAAAGATTCCAGAGGAAGACAGACAAATGATTCCTGAACAGATAAAAATGTATCACAAATACAATAAACTTGTAAGAGAGGGCGATTATTACAGAATTGCATCATATAGTGAGAACGGATTATATGACTGCTATGGTGTAGTAAGCAGGGATAAAAAAGAGGCTCTTTTTACATACATTCAGGTTATGAACAGAGCTAATTATCATAGTAGAAAAATATACTTCAGAGGATTGGATGCCAATAAGAGATACATGATTGAGGGAGAGGAAAAAATCCTTACCGGAGATATACTTATGAAAGCCGGATATCTGGTAGATAACCTGTGGGGGGACTTTAAGGGAAGGCTTATTCACATAGTAGAAGCATAGATTATACAATGTAAAAAAATACGTAAAAAACCTAAAAAAATTATGCATTCTCTACAAACAAGATACCTGTAAATGTTGACTTTTGTTGTTAATGAGACTATATTTAATGTGTTGCGTTTTGCGCAGCTATACAGAATAATTGAGTGTAGAGGATGGAACTAAGGATGGAACTAATAGGATTTTTAATATTATTCCCATTTGTTGCCGCTGTTATTTTAGCATGCGTCAACAATAACAAAATACGAAAATACATCGTATATGTTTGCAGCCCTGTAATTATTGCAGCTGCAATTTATTTTGCTGTGGATTTTCTTATCAATGGAAAGACACTTACATATCTCCCGTCAACGGAGCTCATAGATAAGCTTATGCTTATAGGTGAGTTTTTGCTTATGGGTCTTATTATCGTGCTTTCTTTTAAGTATAAGAAATATTATGCAGCAATTCTTTCTGTAGTCCAGACGGGAATGCTGGCATGGCTTGAGCTTGCAGGCTATACAGAACATTATGAGCTGAATCACATTTTTTGTGACAGGCTTACAATAATTATGGTAATTATCATTGCAGTAGTAGGTTCATTAATATGTATCTATGCTGTTGGATATATGACAGATTATCATAATCATCATACTGAATATAAGGATAGAAGGAGATTTTTCTTTGGAATGCTTTTTGTGTTCCTGGGAGCAATGTTTGGACTGGTATTTTCAAGCAATCTTATCTGGATATATTTCTTCTGGGAAATTACAAGTGTATCTTCATTCCTTTTAATCGGGTATACGAAGACCGACGAGGCAATTCATAATTCATTTAACGCATTATGGATGAATCTTCTTGGTGGACTTGGATTTGCAATTGCAATTGTGTATGCGGTGCTTAAGCTTGATATAATTAATCTTCAGGATGTGGTGGCAAGCAATAATCAGCTTGTATTGATTCCTGTTGTGCTCCTGGCATTTGCTGGAATTACCAAGTCAGCGCAGCTGCCTTTTTCAAGATGGCTATTGGGTGCCATGGTTGCACCTACACCAACCTCTGCGTTATTACATAGTGCAACAATGGTTAAGGCTGGTGTGTATCTGTTAATAAGACTTGCGCCGGCAATGAAGGGCAATATGGCTGGTCTTACAGTTTCACTTATAGGTGGATTTACTTTCTTTGTTGCCAGTGTACGAGCTATGACACATAGTGACGGTAAGAAGATTCTTGCGTATTCTACAGTGTCTAACCTGGGACTTATTACAGCCTGCGCAGGTGTAGGCTATGACGAGACAGTATGGGCTGGAATATTCCTTATGATGTTCCATGCAGTATCCAAATCTCTTCTTTTCCAGACAGTTGGAGCTGTTGAGAATGCAACCGGAAGCAGGGATATCGAGAATATGCATGGCTTAATTAAAAGATATCCGATGTTTGCACTTGTTATGGCAGTTGGTATTTGTGGTATGTTCCTTGCACCTTTTGGAATGCTTATTTCCAAATGGGCAGCACTTAAGGCATTTATTGATGCCGGTAATATTGTGCTCGTTCTTTTGCTTGCATTTGGTAGTGCAACTACACTTTTCTACTGGACCAAATGGCTTACCAAGATTCTTGCATGGTCAGAGAAAACAGAGGTTCATAAGAATACTACATCTGCAGGTCAGTGGACTTCACTGTTCTCACATGCAACTATTATGACCCTGCTGTGTGTGCTTGTTCCTCTTATTTCGTCTCAGCTTATTCAGCCATTGCTGGATTCGATGTATGGAACCAAGGTTCCTGCTGTACTTAGCTGGTCAGATATGGTTATTATGTCAATTATGATTATTGCAATATTTATTGTGCCATTTATTTCATGGCTTATTACTAAGAATGTTAAAACAACAACCGGTTCTACATATATGTCAGGTGTTAATGTTGATGGGGGGCGTAAGTTTGTTGACTCCTTTGGAGAAACCAAGGATATGTATCTTGCTAACTGGTATCTGCTGGAGCTTTTTGGAGAACGTAAATTCCTTAGACCTGCAACTATGCTGGCAGCAGCTGGACTTATAGTGGGAATTGTATTAACTATAGGAGGTGTGCTGTAATGGATTCAATGAATAAGTGGTTATTTTGTATCGCAGGAATATTGTTTTATGTTCTGCTGGCACCTTTTATAGGTGGATTGATGTCTGGTGTGGACAGAAAGGTTACTGCAAGAATGCAGGGAAGAAAGGGACCATCGGTCCTTCAGCCTTTTTATGACCTTAAGAAGCTGTTTGCCAAGGAGACCATAGTTGTTAACAAGTCACAGTTTGTATATGTATGTGCATTTCTTATTTTTATGGTATTCACAGGAACACTGTTTTATGGTGGATTTGATATACTTATGGTCTTTTTGTCATTAACAACTACAACAATGTTCTTTGTTATGGCAGCCTCAAGTGCCAACTCACCGGTATCCATGATGGGTTCACAGAGAGAACTGCTGCAGATGCTTTCATATGAGCCAATGGTTCTTTTGACTGCAGTTGGTATGTATATGGCACATGGCACCTTTGTTGTAAGGGATATTATTGCAACGGATGAACCTGCAATTGTGAAGCTTCCAGGAGTATTTCTTGGATTTGTCTTCATACTTGCAATTAAACTTCGTAAATCACCATTTGATTTAAGTACCTCGCATCATGCGCATCAGGAGCTGGTTATGGGTGTATCAACAGATATGTCCGGTAAGCTGTATGGTGTGGTTAATCTTGCTGACTGGTATGAGAATGTATTCCTTTACGGAGTAGTAGCATTATTTTTCGTATACAATTCTGTTTTTGCCATTCCTCTTACTATATTAGGTGTGGGACTTGTATTTCTTTTTGAAATATTTATTGATAATGTATGTGCCAGAATTAAATGGGACCTTATGATTAAGCTTGCATGGGGCTTTACACTCGTTGCAGCCGGACTTAACCTTATGGTTCTGCAGTTTTTCTTTTAGGAGGATATAGCAATGACAAAGGTATCAAAATCACCCTGGCTGCTCCATTATGATGGTTCAAGCTGTAACGGATGTGACATAGAGGTATTGGCGTGTCTTACGCCTGTGTACGATATAGAACGATTTGGAATTATTAACACTGGAGACCCTAAGCAGGCGGATATTCTGTTGATTACCGGTGGAGTTAACCAGCAGAACAAGCCAGTTGTAGAACAGATATATTCACAGATGCCTAATCCAAAGGTAGTTGTGGCAGTTGGAATCTGTGCATGTAATGGCGGAGTATTCAAGGAATGCTATAATATTATAGGTGGTGTTGACAAGGTTATTCCGGTTGATATATATGTTCCCGGATGTGCAGCAAGACCGGAATCAATTATTGATGGTGTAGTTAAGGCACTTGACCTGCTTGAGCAGAAGCATCAGGCGGAGACTAATAAATAGCGGAGGACAACATGAGAGAAGAATACGATACAATAGAAATTGAACATGGTGACCTTGCTTTAAAGACACTGGAATGTAAAAGAACGGGCTGCAGGCTTGGCCAGGTATGTGCCGTAAGAATTCCTGATGGATATGAGCTTTTTTATTCATTTATTAAGGATTACCATATGACGAATTACAAGATTACTATTGATGAGGACACAGAGGTGGTTAGTATCAGTGATGTGTATCCATCTGCAATGCTGTATGAGAATGAGATGAAGGAGCTGTTTGGAGTTAAAATCCGATTCATTAACCTTGATTATCATGACAAATTATACAGAATCAAAGAAGAGACACCTTTTAAATAGGTTTAAGGAGAAAGAACATGGCAAAAAGAAGTGTTATACCTTTTGGACCACAGCATCCGGTACTGCCTGAACCAGTTCATCTTGACCTTGTACTTGAGGATGAAAAGGTCATTAAGGCAATCCCGTCAATAGGATATGTCCATAGAGGACTTGAGAAATTAATAGAAAAAAGAGATTTTAATGATTATCAGTATGTAATAGAGCGTATATGTGGAATATGCAGCTTTATGCATGGAATGTCATACTGTGAGGCACTTGAGAGAATTTTTGATACAGAGATTCCAGATAGAGCCAAATATTTAAGAACAATATGGTGTGAGATGTCAAGAATTCACAGTCACCTGCTTTGGCTTGGACTGTTGGCGGATGCAATGGGATTTGAAAGTCTCTTTATGCAGAGCTGGAGAATGAGAGAAAAGGTTCTGGATATGTTTGAGGCTTCTACCGGAGGCAGAGTAATTTTCTCTGTTAATAAGGTAGGTGGAGTTCTTAAGGATATGGACAAGGATATGCTCAAGTCATTTGTAGCAGTGTTTGACAGGATGGAAGAGGAGCTTCATGCTCTTACAGACGTATTTTTAAGTGACTATACAGTTGGCTCCAGACTTAAGGGAGTAGGAATACTGACAAAAGAAGAGGCAATTACCCTTGGTGCAGTAGGTCCAATGATGAGAGCCAGTGGAATTGAGATTGATACAAGAAAGCTGGGCTATGCTGCATATGCAGACATAGACTTTGACATTATTACGAGTAATGACTGTGACAGCTTTGGCAGATGTGAGGTAAGAATCAAAGAGATATTCCAGTCAATAGAGATTATTAGAAAAGCAGTTGATAAGATTCCTGACGGAGATATTAATGTACAGGTTAAGGGAACACCAAAGGGTGAGGCCTTTTTCAGAGCTGAGCAGCCAAGAGGAGAGGCGATATATTATGTTAAGGGAAATGGTTCAATGTTCTTAGACAGAGCAAGAATCCGTACCCCGACCTTTACCAATCTGCAGTCCATGATTAAGATTCTTCAGGGATGCCAGTATGCAGATGTACCATTACTTATTCTTACAATTGATCCATGTATCAGTTGTACAGAGCGATAGGGGGCAGCAGATATGTCAAGTATAATGAAATTTTCCAAATTTGCACTTAAGAATCTGTTCTCTAAGCCTGCAACAGAAAAATATCCTTTTGAGGAGAGAAAGTTTGCTGACAGATACAGAGGAAAAGTTGATATTAAAATTGATGACTGTCTTATGTGTGGATTATGTGCAAGAAAATGTCCATCAGGAGCAATTACAGTTAACAGGGAGACCAAAACCTGGACAATAGATAGAATGGGATGCGTTCAGTGTTCTAATTGTGTTAATTCCTGTCCTAAGAAATGTTTAACAATGGAACAGCATTATTCACAGCCATCTGCAACTAAGACCGTGGATTCCTATGTTCAGCCTGCAAAAGAAGAGGCTGCCTCTGCAAAGGGTGACAAACCTCAGACAAATACAATATGATAACAAAAGTGTTAACCGTACATGGTCTGGTTCAGGGAGTTGGATTCAGACCATATGTAAAAAGACTGGCCCAGTCCATGTCTCTTAATGGAGACGTAAGCAATACGGATGGAATAGTTACAATACAAATACAAGGAAATGCTGAGGCGTTGGACGAATTTGCCCGACGCCTTATAAAGTTGTGCCCAAGGGAAGCATTGATAGCGAAGGTAGAGGAATCACAGGCTGATATGGATGAATTTACCAGCTTTGATATAGCCTCCAGCAAAAAGGGATTGTGTCATATTTTGCCGGATATCCCAGCAGATATAGCCACATGCCCGGCCTGCGAGAAAGAGTTATTTGACAAAACAAATAGGAGATTTGGACATCCATTTATAAGCTGTGTTGATTGTGGACCAAGATATAGTGTAATTAATGATATTCCATACGACAGAGAAAATACTGTTATGTCAACATATAATATGTGTCCGGATTGTACCTGTGAATATGAACAGATTGAAAATCGTAGATGCTATGCACAGACCATAGCCTGTAACAGCTGCGGACCGGTTTTGCGTTTCAATGGTGAGACCGGCAGCTGTATTGAAAAATGTATAGAAGCAATAAAGCATGGTCATGTGGTGGCAATTAAGGATATAGGAGGCTACCACCTGGCCTGTGACGCACTTAATGAAGAGGCGGTGGCTAGGCTTAGGTCGATTAAGTGCAGGGAGACCAAGCCATTCGCGGTAATGTTTGGAAATGTGGAGCAACTGGAAGAATATGCATGCATTAATATAGAAGAAACAGAAGCACTGGAGAACCCGGCAAGACCAATCGTACTGGTTGAGGCAATTAAAAGACTGGCACCAGGGGTAAGCGATGACAGCCGTTATATAGGTGCAATGCTGCCGTGTAACCCGGTTCAGCTAATGCTTATGGCAGAATGTAATCCGCTTGTAATGACAAGTGCCAATATATCAGGCGAACCGATAATAACAGATAATATAAGAATTAATGAACTTAGAAATAATACTGGAATAGACGTACTTGAGCATGACAGAGATATACTTGTGTCCTTAGATGATTCGATTGTCCGGGTAATATGTAATAGAGTGCAGCATATACGCAATGGCAGAGGTTTTATTCCGACTCCACTGAATGTGGAATGGAACAGCACCCCTATAATTGCTATGGGTGGAGACCTTAAGGCTTCTTTTGCGCTGGCAGAGGGACACAAGGTTATTCTTAGCCAGTATATGGGTGATTTGGAAGAGGAGGACAATTACAATAATTATATCGGTAATATTGAACATCTGAAAAAAATATGTGGATTTACTCCGAAGTATGCAGCCTGTGATATGCATCCTGCTTATTATTCCACAAAAGCCACCAGGACTATGAAAATTCCAGTTACAAAAATACAGCATCATATGGCTCATGGCGCTTCAGTTGCGGCAGAGCATAATCTGCAGGGAGACTTCCTTGCAGTTGTTTTCGACGGAACCGGATATGGGGTGGATGGAGCTGTATGGGGAAGCGAATTCTTCAGATTTGAAGATAACACAATTACAAGAGCCGGACACCTTGATTATGTTAAATGCACCGGTGGTGATATGGCGGCAAGGGACGCTGGAAATCTTATGAATTCCTACCTGTATAAGGCTGGAATTGGTGATGTTAATGAGCTGGTGGCAAAAGCCATTGATAATAATATTAATACCTTTACAACCTCAAGTATGGGAAGATTGTTTGATGTAGTCAGTGCCATGACTGGTATATGTGATTACAACAGCTATGAAGGAGAGTGTGCTGTTAAGCTGGAGGAGGCGGCAGCAGCGGCAGATGATGAATATTCATTAATGATAAAGGTACAAAACGGAATATTTGATATTTCTTTTATTCTTAAGCAGATATGGACTGCTGTCTGCAATAATGTGGATTCCAGAAGTATTGCTGCAGGCTTTCATCAGGCAATAGCGGATTACGTTATTGGAATGGCAGATAGTAATAACATTGGTCAGATTGTTCTTTCTGGTGGTGTATTTATGAACAGGATACTTACACAGCTGTGTATTAATGGACTTGAACAAAGAGGCTATAAAGTATATATTAATGAAAAGGTTCCCTGTAATGACCAGGGAATAGCACTGGGTCAGGTGTACCTGACGGAAAGAGAGTATATAGTATGTGTGTAGCAGCACCTGGAATAGTAGAGACAATAGAAGATGGAATGGCAACAGTCAACTATAATGGCAACAGAGTCAAGGCACATGCAGGAATAGTTAACGTTAATATAGGGGATTATGTGCTTGTGCATGCAGGCATGATAATTCAGGTTATGAAGCAGAAGGAAGCAGAGGAAATGCTGGAGCTTTTTGATGAACTGGAGGAGCTGTAATGCCGGATATTGGATATATTAAGGATTATCTAAGACAATATGCTGGAGCTGAGCTGTATTTCATGGAGGTGTGCGGGACTCATACTGCGTCTATTTCGGAGAATGGAATTGCAGATATGCTTTCCCAACGAATTCATCTTGTATCGGGACCAGGCTGCCCTGTATGCGTAACGGTAGCTGCGTATATTGACAGACTGGTGGAGCTGGCAATGCTTAAGGACACATGTGTGGTTACCTTTGGCGATATGATAAGAGTTCGTGGAAGCCGCAAAAATCTTAGGGAGGCAATGGCTGAGGGTGGACATGTACGTATGATATATTCACCTCTTGAGATACTTGAGATGGCAGAAAAGGATTGCGGGTGCACATATGTATTTGCGGCAGTGGGATTTGAGACAACAACCCCGGTGTATGCTCTTTTGCTTGAGGAGGCCATAAAAAGAAAAATTAAAAATATCAGACTGCTTACAGCACTTAAAACAATGCCTGCAGTAATAGACAGAGTCTGCCAGGAGAGCAATTCACTTTCCGGATTCATAGCACCGGGACATGTAAGCGTTATAACCGGCAGCAGAATATATGAGCCACTGGCGCAGAAATACAGCCTGCCATTTGTAGTTGCAGGCTTTGAGGGTGAGGAGCTTTTGGCAGCAATCTATGCACTGGTCAAGCTTCACAATCAGCCATTGGTGCGCAATATGTATCCAAGAGCCGTCAAAGAGGAGCCTAATGAACAGGCACAAAAAAAGGTGGCACAATATTTTGAGCAGTGCGATGCAGCCTGGCGGGGACTTGGAATTATAGGTAACTCAGGAATGGCATTAAGAAAAGAATATGAATTATATGATGCGGGAAGCAGAGAGCTTGTCAGTGACAGCCTTGTTAATGCAGGCTGCTCATGTCCTGATGTTATTACGGGCCGTAAATCACCTGTGCAATGCCCGCTGTATGGCAAAATATGTACCCCGGACACTCCACAGGGAGCCTGTATGGTATCTACGGAGGGAAGCTGTTTTAATTATTATGTTAACCAGAGAGGCAGATAGAATGAAAATAACAATGGCACACGGAAGCGGCGGGGCTTCCACAGGAGAATTAATAGATAATGTTTTTGCAGGGGCATTTTCCAACCCGGTATTGAACCAGATGGAGGATTGCGCAGTAGTTAGTGGCAGCAAAAAAATTGCCATAACAACAGACAGCTTTGTTGTAACTCCTTTAAGCTTTCCGGGTGGAGATATTGGAAGACTGTGTATATGTGGTACAGTTAACGACCTGCTAATGCGAGGGGCAGTACCTCAGTACATTACCTGTGGCTTTATAATTGAAGAGGGTATGGATATTGAAGAACTAAAAAAACTGGTAGCGTCCATGGCGGCAACGGCAAAAGAAGCAGGCGTAATAGTGGTTGCAGGAGATACCAAGGTTGTTGAGGGAAACCAGGGCCTGTATATTAATACTACAGGGGTTGGTTTTGTGGAGGATAAGGTTAATGTATCAGCCACGCTTTGTGAACCTGGAGATGTAATTATTGTGTCAGGAACCATGGGAGACCATCATGCAGCAATTCTTAGCAGCCGAATGAATATTGATAATTCAATTGAAAGTGACAATGCACCGCTTAACGAGATGGTAATGGGGCTGATTAATGGCGGAATTGACGTTCATTGTATGAGGGATATTACCAGGGGTGGATTAGGCACTGTGCTTAATGAGCTGGCTGACTCAAGCCACTGTGGAATGAATATTGAAGAGGCGGCCATACCGGTAAGTGAACAGGTAAGAGCATTTTGTAAAATACTTGGTCTTGACCCTATGCATATGGGCAATGAAGGCAAAATGACAGCAATTGTTCCGGAAAAACAGGCGCAGAGGGCATTGTCAATTATCAGAGAGTCACGATATGGCAGGGATGCAGCGGTAATTGGAAGTGTTACTTCTGGAAGCGGTGTTACAATGACAACCAGACTTGGAGGAAAAAGAAAGGTAAGTGTTCTTATTGGAGAGGGACTTCCACGAATCTGCTGATGATATTTTATAAAAAGTTTATTTGACATAAGTATAAAATAAGTTTACTATGTAGAAAATCTTACGTAAAAAGGGATAGGAAAAGAAAATGAATAAGTTTATTGAGGACAACAGAAATTTAACCATGCTTATGGATTTTTATGAGCTGACAATGAGTAATGGATATTTTGTCAAGGGCTATAAGGAGAAGAAGGTAGTATTTGATATGTTCTACAGACGTAATCCTGATGAGGGCGGTTTTGTTATCTGTGCCGGTCTTGAGCAGCTTGTTAATTATATTCAGAACTTTTCTTTTACCGAAAGTGACATTGAGTATCTCAGAAGCAGGAATATGTTTGATGAAGGGTTTCTGGAGTATCTGAAGGGCTTTAAGTTCAAGGGTGATATATACGCAGTTCCAGAAGGAACAATTGTGTATCCCAATACACCACTTGTAACAGTTGTGGCTCCATTAATTGATGCTCAGTTAATAGAGACAATGCTTTTACTTACAATTAATCACCAGTCCCTTATTGCAACCAAGGCCAACAGAATTGTAAGGGCAGCAGGCAAGGCTTCTATTATGGAGTTTGGTGCAAGAAGAGCACAGGGAAGCGATGCTGCAATATATGGTGCAAGAGCATGCTATATTGGTGGAGTTGGTGCAACAGCAACAGCTATATCAGATGAAATGTTTGGCGTACCGGCAGTTGGTACAATGGCACATTCCTTTGTACAGTTTTTTGATAATGAGTTTGAGGCATTTAAGGCTTATGCAGAGGTATATCCTGATGCATGTATTCTTTTAATAGATACCTATAACGTTCTTGAAAGTGGAATTCATAATGCAATCAGAGTCGCTAAGGAGGTTCTTGAGCCAATGGGCAAAAGACTTGCCGGAATCAGAATTGACAGCGGTGACCTTGCATATCTGACTAAGAGGGTTAGAAGGATTCTTGATGATGCAGGCTGTCAGGACTGTAAGATAGTTGTATCTAACAGTATTGATGAGTACCTTATTACCTCTCTTAATGAGCAGGGGGCAAGAATTGACTCCTATGGTGTTGGTGAGAGAATGATTACTGCCAAGTCTGAACCTGTATTTGGCGGAGTGTACAAGCTGGCAGCAGTGGAAAGAGAAGACGGCAGCTTTGAACCGAAGATTAAGATATCAGAGAATGTTGAGAAAATAACCAACCCAGGCTTTAAGTCCCTTTGGAGAATATATGATAAGGAAAGTGGCTATGGAATTGCTGATGTAGTTACACTTGCAGACGAGGTAATTAACCCGGATGAGCCATATCCATATATGGATGAGATTAAGCCTTGGAAGCGCAGGTCATTTACCAACTTTACATGTGAGAAGCTGCAGAAACAGATATTTAAGGATGGAGAGCTTGTATATGAGCTTCCGTCACTTAAGGAGATTCAGCAGAAGGTCAAGGACCAGCTGGCTACAACAGTATGGCCGGAGGAACAGCGTTTTGAGAATCCACATCTTCATTATGTGGACCTTTCAATGGAATTATATAGAACCAAACAGGATTTGCTTGCAAAGTTTGCATAAAATACTTGACAACTTTCAATTAACATTGTAGAATCAATGATGTTGCAAAGCTATTGATTCTGCAATGCATATGCGCTAGTAGCTCAGCTGGATAGAGCGCACGGCTACGGACCGTGGTGTCGGGGGTTCGAATCCTCTCTGGCGCGCTTTGAACCTGTCAAGTAATTGACAGGTTTTTTTAGTTTCAGGCAGCCTGTAGAAAATAGTGAGGTATTATGAGCGAGAAGAAAAAAGGACGTATCAAGTTAATAGTACAGATAGCAGTTGTTCTTATTATGATAGCGATTTTGTATTTTATGTTTAAGGATTCCTATAAGGATATTCTTGCCCAGTTGTCACATACTAATATATATATTTTCCTTGGGCTTGTTTTCCTCGGGAATATGTATTATGTTGTGGACGCATTTATTTATATTATTTTATTTAAAAAAGAGGGCTACAGAATCAGCTTTGTAAGATGTGCATCTGTAGCATATATGAGCATATTTTTCAATGTAACCACCTTCGGCGCGGGAATCAAGCCGGCACAGGTGCTTTACCTTCATAGAAAAGGGATTGATGCAGGCAAGGGCTTTGGAATTGTAACAATGCCATATATTTTCCATAAGACTATAATTGTTGTATACGCAGTTGTAATGCTTGTTATTAACAATAGCTTTTTTATGAAGCATTTTTCCAATACCTTTGTGTATATATATATTGGAGTTGCACTTAGTATAGGAATAATTATTTTCCTTATATTGATGTGTACGGCAGGCTGGTTTCACAGACTTGTTTTTAAGCTGGTAGATGTTACCCTTGGAAGGACCAGATTTGCTGATTTTGCGGAGAAGCTTAAGTTTCAGATTGATAAGCTCAGAGAGGCTACCAGAAAAATAATTCATGACCCGGCAGCATGGCTTTTGCTTGGGGCAATTAATGTATTAAAGATGAGCTGCTGGTATGTTATTCCAACAATAGCGATATATGCAGCAGGCGGAAGCCTTGGCGGTGTTACCATCAGCGAGGCATTAACAATTACTGCGCTTATGCAGCTTATAATGGGAGTTATTCCAACCTCCGGTGGTGTAGGCTCACTTGAGGTGGTATTCTCACTTGTATTTGCAGCAGTTTTTGGAAAGGTAATGGCAGGCTCATGCATGATTTTGTATAGACTTTCAACCTACTGTATTCCATTTCTGGTAAGTATGGTTATTATGGCAATTGTTGGAAGAGACGCAAGAAAAAATGGCGTGCAGGGTATGCAGAAGCTTGAGACAGACGAATAAATTAATTAAAGATAGACGGTAAAATAGCAAGTGGGGGGAGCCACTTGCTATTTTAATGAGGGGAGTATAAATAATTAATAAGGGGTTATAAAATAGAAAACATATTTGTCTTCTACATGAATCATTATATTGCGTCAGGTAAAAAATTGCAACAAAAACTTTTGCTTTTAAGTGTATATATTTTGTATTAATGATAATAATAGAATCTGTACTTAAATTTATGTATGAAAAGGAGATTGTATTATGTCAAGAAACACTACTAATTCATCAAACGAATCAAATTCATCAAACACCAGCCAGAACAATAGGTCTTCCAACACAAGCAACAACTCAAGCTATAACACAAGCAACAATAATCAGAACAATTCCAGCAACACAAGCAACAACAACCAGAACAACTCCAGCAACACAAGCAACAACAACCAGAACAACTCAAGTAACACAAGCAACAATAATTCCAGTAATACAAGCAACAACAATTCAAGCAACAGCAGCAGAAACTCAGGCAGAAATTCCAGCAGAAACACAACTGGCAACTGCTCAGAGAACAGCAGCTATTCATCAGAGAATTAATTATGTGCGGGCGGTCTTTAGGACCGCCCTGTTATGAATATTGGCAGGACATGAAAGCAGTGAATATAATAATATCAAAGAGCAGACGGGTGTAAAATTATGTTAAGATTTGGTACAATTAATTCACAGGAAATAGATAAATATGTTAACAGTAAAAAGGCACTTATTATAGATGTAAGAGATAAGAAGGATTATGATAGAAAGCACATAGAGAATGCAATTAATATTCCCTTTGAAAAGCTGGAGAAAACCTACAATAAGATGCCATCAGACCTGACGCTGGTACTGTATTGCCAGCATGGTGGAACCAGTCTTCTTGCGGCTAAGGAATTATTTGACCTGGGATATACTGTAAGAGCGTTAATAGGTGGAATCGGCTCATACAGAGGGAAATATCTTGTGAAAGGCTAAAATGCGTTGACATTATATGCTGATAAGCACTATATTAATAGGTATAGAGAGCGAGGATACCAATGAAAACATTTCCTATTATTTTACCATGCCATTTTGGGCTGGAAGCAGTATTAAAAAGAGAAGTTATTGACCTGGGATATGATATAGACAGGGTTGAGGATGGAAGAATAACCTTTACCGGAGATGCTGACGCGGTTTGCCGTGCCAACATTTTTTTACGTACTGCAGAGAGAGTGCTTATATGCGTGGGACGATTTAAAGCATGTACATATGATGAGCTTTTTGAGAACATTAAGGCCTGCCCATGGGAGGAATATATTCCTGAGAATGGCAAATTCTGGGTAACCAAAGCAACATCAGTTAACAGCAAGCTGTTTTCACCATCTGATATTCAGTCAATTGTCAAGAAGGCAATGGTTGAGAGAATGAAGCAGAAATATAATAAGGAATGGTTTGCAGAGGATGGTAATGATTATCCGGTAAGAATATTCCTTAATAAGGATGAGGCAACGGTATGTCTTGATACTACAGGGGATTCTCTGCATAAAAGAGGCTATAGAATACAGGCTGGAAAGGCACCAATATCTGAGACACTTGCCGCAGCCCTTATTATGCTTACACCGTGGCATAAGGACAGAATACTTGTAGACCCGTTCTGCGGCAGCGGAACAATTGCAATTGAGGCTGCTATGATTGCCGCTAATATTGCACCGGGTATGAATCGTTCTTTTACTGCTGAGCAGTGGACGAATATTATTGACAGACAGCTGTGGTATGACTGTGTAGATGAGGCACAGGAAATGATTGACACAGACATTGATACGGATATACAGGGCTATGATATTGATGGAGATATTGTGAAGGTGGCAATGGATAATGCCAAAAGAACAGGTGTGGAGAAACTCATACATTTTCAGCAGAGACCGGTAAGTGAGCTTTCACATAATAAGAAATATGGATTTATAATAACCAATCCTCCATATGGGGAAAGACTTGAAGAAAAGGCTGCACTTCCTGAGATATATTCAGCTCTGGGAAGACAGTATGGAAAGCTTGATGCCTGGTCTGCTTATGTAATTACCTCGTATGAGGATACAGAAAAATACATAGGCAGGAAGGCAGACAAGAACCGTAAAATATATAATGGAATGATTAAAACTTTTTATTACCAGTTTCTCGGTCCTAGACCGCCTAAAAGGAAGAAAGAGGCAGGAGATAATTGAAAAACAGAAAACGTATATATCTGTTAATAATTCTTGCAGTAATTGCTGCATTTGGAATTAAATACCTTACCTCTCTGCGAAATGTAGAGATTGTTAAGGGTGCAACAGGCTTGGTAAGAACAAAACAATGGAATCCTGTAATTGCATCATCTGTTAATAACAGCATAATCAGTCTCAAGATAGATGGAAAACGTGCCAATATTGACAGTGGATGCGTATATATGGATGATTCTCTTAATGTAATGATATCGTGCGATATACTTACAGAGCTTTTGTCGTGCGCCGTTAATGTGTATTATGGGAACATGGCCGTAATTGAGAAATCCGGTACACGAATAATTGCAACAGCCGGTTCAACGACCTATATGGTTGATGGAGAAGAGGTAAAGCTTGACGCGGCACCTGCAAAGGTGGATTCAAGCGTATATATACCGGTCATTGTTTTGGGACAGTATTTTTCGTATGAATATAAATGGGATTATAGAAATAACACAGCCGAGCTAACCAACTCCAAGCCGGATGAGAAAATTATTCCTTATGCCTATGATTACCGAAACGATGGGAAGGTATCATCTGTAAAGGACCAGAGTGACCTGGGAACCTGCTGGGCATTTGCATCCCTCACCGCACTTGAGACATCCCTTCTCCCGGAACATCGTTTTGATTTTTCAGAGGACCATATGAGCTGTCATAACGGATATAATCTCAATCAGAACCAGGGCGGAGAGTATACGATGGCAATGTCATATCTGGCATCCTGGAAGGGACCGGTGCTTGAATCCCAGGACCCTTATGGAGATGGAATTTCACCGGATGGATTGGAACCGGCGGTGCATGTTCAGGAAATGCAGATTATTGAAAGCAAGAATCTTGATGGAATAAAAAAAGCAGTATTTTTGTATGGAGGAGTTCAAAGCTCCCTGTATATGTCCGTCAGTGATGCAGGCGGTAATGGCTCGCAGTTCTACAATGCTGACAGGGAGGCATACTGTTATATTGGCACAGAAAAAGCCAACCATGATATTGTTATAGTAGGCTGGGATGATGCATATTCAGCAGAGAATTTTTCAACTACACCGGAGGGTGATGGAGCCTTCGTGTGCGTTAACAGCTGGGGTGAGCATTTTGGAGATAATGGTTATTTCTACGTATCATATTTTGACAGTAATATAGGTCTTCATAATCTGGTATATACAGGAATTGAGGACTGTAACAACTATGATAACATATATCAAAGTGATATATGCGGATGGGTTGGACAGCTGGGCTATGGCAGAGAATATGCATATTTTGCCAATGTGTACAGAGCAAGGGAAAATGAAAAGCTTGAGGCTGTAAGCTTCTACGCAACTGGCGTTGATACTGAATATCAGATATATTATGTAGACCAGTTTAAGGATGAGGCATCACTTTCTAACAGGGTACTGCTGGCAGCAGGCTCTTTTTCCAATGCAGGCTACTATACAGTTAAGATTGACAGAAATGTTAAGCTGACCAAGGGTGAACGGTATGCCATTGTGGTCTATATCAAAACACCTAATTCAGTTCATCCTATAGCAATAGAGTATAATTCGGATTCCTCAACCTCAACCGTTGACATATCCGATGGAGAGAGCTACATCAGTCTGTACGGAGATTTGTGGGAGCACGTTGAAGAGACGCAGAACTGTAATGTATGCCTTAAAATGTTTACAGATAATAATTAACAGGAGAGATACCAATGATTTTTGCGACAACCAATCAGGGAAAAATGAAAGAAATTAAAGCCATTCTTGGAGATATAGGAGAGGAGATACTTTCACTTCGCGAAGCCGGAATCACGGCTGATATTGTTGAAGATGGCAGCACCTTTGAGGAGAATGCGCTGATTAAAGCAACAGCCATATGCCGTATGACAGGACAGCTTGTGCTGGCAGATGATTCAGGTCTTGAGGTAGACGCTATGAATAAGGAGCCGGGAATATATTCTGCAAGATTTATGGGAGAAAATACCTCCTATGACATTAAGAATGCAGCTATAATTAACAGACTTAAGGATGTTAAGGGCAGTGACAGAAGCGCAAGATTTGTATGCGTTATAGCAGCGGCCTTTCCAGATGGAGAGACCATAACAACAAGAGGAACAATTGAGGGTGTTATTGCGCAGGAGCCTGCCGGAGATAATGGCTTTGGTTATGACCCGATTGTATATGTTCCTGAATATGGCATGACAACGGGACAGATGGAACCGGAGCAGAAGAATGCAATCAGCCATAGAGGTAAGGCTCTTATGGAGATGAAAAAAATTCTTGAGAAGAGGCATATAATTGAATGAAAGTATTGATAGTAAGCGATACCCACGGACATGATGCCTGCTTTCTGGAGGTTGTTAAAAAGGAAAAACCGCTGGATTACATAATTCATCTGGGGGATATTGATGAGCTTGAAGAGTATATAGAACAGGTAACAGACACACCATGCTATGCTGTAAGGGGCAATAATGATATGTTTTCCCCTCTGCCAGCTGAGAGTGTAATTATGCTTGGCAGACACAGGGCGCTTATTACCCACGGACATCTGTATGGTGTAAGCTACAGTACAAGAGACCTTATACATTATGCACAGGGACTTGGGTGCGACATAGTTATGTACGGACATACGCATGTGCCGGAGCTTGATGAATCAAGGGACATTACAGTACTTAATCCCGGAAGTCTGACATATCCAAGACAGCCGGGAAGAAAGCCAAGCTATATTATTGCAGAAACTGATGATAATGATGATGTGAGATTTACTTTAAAGTACGTGGAAAAATAATTTTTTTTAAAAAAGTGTAACCATTATTCTTTTATTTACGAATAAAGGATGTAAAAGGCTGGAGGTAACCAAGATGAAAGACGATGATAAGGCCTGCTATGCTGCTTTTCTAGAGGGCGATAATAGCGGTTTTGAAAGTCTTGTAATCCGGTACAAAGACAATCTTATATTTTTCATAAGTAGATACGTTAACGACCTGGATATGGCCGAGGACCTGGCTCAGGATGCTTTCGTTGAAGTGTACATGCATAAGGAAAGATATGATATGACAGGCAGCTTCAAAACCTATCTGTTTACAATAGGAAGAAACAAGGCTGTAGATTATATCAGACATAACCGGAATTATCTCAATAGTCAGGATATTGCTGAGGTTGAGATTCCGGCGGACGAGCTTACACTGGAACAGAAGGTAATTTCCAACGAGACAGGAAAAGAGGTCAGGGCTGCAGTCAGACTGCTGAAGAAAGAGGAACAGGCGCTTATAGACCTGGCATATTTTGAACAGCTGTCCTGCAGGGAGATAGGTGAAATCCTGGGACATAGCGAAAGCAATGTAAAAGTTAAGCTTCACAGAGCAAGAAAGCATCTGGCAAAGCTTATAGAAAAGGATTATTAAAGGTAAGGTGATTGCATGAAAACTGATAGAGAATTTATTGAAGGAATATATGCAAAAGCTGAAAAGATGGAAGAACAGAATACAGTTAAGCCATTTGACAGAAAAATACATATATTCAGAATAGTAGCACCTGTTGCAATGGCAGCCTGCGCATTGCTGATTTTCCTGGGAATATCCATTAATAACCAACGTATCGAACCACCAACAGGCGCAGACAGAGCTAACCCGGCAGGGTACACTACAGAGGCACCAGTGGATGAGAATATCTATTCAATTAAGGGCAGGGTAATAACAATACTTGAGGCCCATGATGGATATGGTTTTATGAAGGTTCGTATGTCATCAGATTCTGAATATATGTCAGAAATTACAATGGATATTGCTTATAACAGCAGCCAGGTGTATTCCGTAGACGATATTGTGGAAGCTGAGGTTAAGAAAATTATGATTGAAAATGAAGAATGTCTTGTAATTGTACAGTAGTTTTATACCCAGACCTAAATATAATCTGAGAGGAAACGAAGAATAATGAAAAAAATAATTACAATGGTATTAGTAGCAGCTACAGCAGTAGCAGTATTAGCAGGATGTGGCAAGAAGGATGCAGGAAGTGCATACAAGAATGATGTTAAGGTTGCAGATATTACTGCAAAGGTTGCAGAGACACTTGGCGATGATTACTGGTGTACAGAGAAGATTACAGATGCTGACGCAGCTACATTATATAGCCTTACAGCAGATAACTGTGATGAGATATTAGCAGAAGTTCCTATGATGGCAACTAATGCAGATATGATTATTGTAGTTAAGGCAAAGTCAGATAAGGTTGATGCAGTTAAGACTGAGCTTGAAGCTTTACGTCAGACAAAGGTTGATGACACAATGCAGTACCCAATGAACATTCAGAAAATTGCTGCTTCTTCAGTAGAAGTAATTGGCGAGTATGTTGTATATGTTCAGCTTGGTGGAGACGCTGTTGATGCTGAGACAGACGAAGCAATCAAGACTGGCTGTGAAGAGGATAACAAAGCAGCTCTTGACGCAATTAAGGAGTTACTTAAGAAATAGTATAGAATAGGAAGGTAATATTGCCATGGTATTCAGCAGTATACTGTTTTTATTCAGATTTCTACCTATAGTACTGGCGCTGTATTTTTTGGCGCCAGTCAAGTTTAGAAATCTGATTTTGTTTATTATGAGCCTTATTTTCTATGCTTGGGGCGAGCCGGTGTACGTTGTCCTGATGATATTTTCAACCATTGTTGATTATACACACGGAAGAATGGTACAGAAATTTAAGGACCAGGGGAAAATGAAAAAAGCAAGACTGGTGGTTGCATCTTCAGTCATAATTAACCTTCTTTTACTTGGATTCTTCAAGTATTCAGATTTCCTTATTGGTAACATTAATTCAATATTCAACGCAGATATACCGCTTCTTAACCTGACACTGCCTATTGGTATATCATTTTATACATTTCAAACAATGTCCTATACCATTGACGTGTATCGTGGTCAGGCACCTGTTCAGAAAAACATTATTTCATTTGGCGCCTACGTTGCTCTTTTTCCACAGCTTATTGCAGGCCCGATTGTACAGTACAAAACAATTGCCAATGAGCTTAACCATCATAAGGAGACCTTTGATGGCTTTGCAGATGGAATAACAAGATTTGTTACGGGACTTGGCAAAAAAGTCCTTCTGGCCAATAATATTGGACTTCTGTGGGACACAATTTCAGCAACATCGGCTGGAGAGCTGTCGGTAGTAATGGCATGGCTTGGAGCCATTGCATTTACCTTCCAGATATATTTTGACTTTTCAGGCTACTCAGATATGGCAATTGGTCTTGGAAAAATGTTTGGCTTTAACTTTCCGGAGAACTTTAATTACCCGTATAAATCCAAGAGCATTACTGAATTCTGGAGAAGGTGGCATATTACCCTTGGAACCTGGTTCAGGGAGTACGTATATATTCCCCTTGGCGGTAACAGGTGCAAGGTGCCAAGACAGATATTTAATATAGCCATTGTATGGTGCCTCACAGGCATATGGCATGGCGCAAGCTGGAACTTTATGATATGGGGTGTGTATTTTGGAATTCTCCTTATTCTGGAGAAAACAATTCTGAAAAAACCTCTTGAGAAGCTTCCTTCCGTATTTAAACACATATATACCATGTTTTTAGTTATTATCAGCTGGGTGATTTTTGCATTTGATGACCTTAAGCTTATTGGACCTTATCTCAAAACAATGTTTGGCTTTGGCGGCAGTGGATTTATTGACAGCACCACAATATACACTCTTTTATCCTATGGAATAATGCTTGTGATACTTGTGCTTGCATGTACAGACCTTCCAAAAAGGCTGGCTGTGAAGCTTATGGAGCGGATAAAAAAAGCACCGGCTATACCAATTATTGTACGTAATGTATTTCTGGTGGCAGTGCTTCTTATGTCAATAGCGTACCTGGTAAATGCATCATATAACCCGTTTTTGTATTTCAGATTCTAGGAGGAGGCATATATGAGTAAAATAAATGGAATAATAACCTCAGTTGTTTTTGTTGTCATAGTTGCCTGCTTCACCGTTGCCGGATTCTTTGTAAAAGACAGAGCTTTCTCTGAAAATGAGAATCGATATCTGGCAGAGCTGCCATCGGTATCGGTTGATTCAATTATAGATGGCAAATTCCAGACTGATTATGAAAGCTATCTTACGGACCAGTTTGTATTTAGAGATGACTGGATAATGGCAAAAACCTATTCAGAAATCCTCCTTGGTAAAAAGGACATTAATGGTGTATACCTTGCAAAGGACGATTATTTCATCGAAAAGCATACTGACGTGGATGAAAACAAGGCTGATAAAAATGCGGCCTATCTTATAGACTTTATTAACAAATACAGTGAAATGCTGGGTGAAGGTCATGTTAATGCCATGATAGTGCCAACAGCAGATATTACCCTTAAGGACAAGCTGCCTGCCTATGCCCCGTATTTTGACCAGAATTCGTATATTGATGACCTTGTGGCATCATTGGGCGATAAATTCATAGACGTGAGGGATACGCTTAATGCACACTCAGATGAGTATATCTACTATCGTACTGACCATCACTGGACAACCAATGGCGCTTACCTGGCATACAATGTCTGGGCGGAGCACACCGGTGAACAGGCTTATGGAACAGACTCCTTTGACATAGTAGAGGCAGCAGATGATTTTAGAGGTACGCTGTTCTCCAAGGTTAATTTCAGTAAAAAAGACGATTCTCTTTTCATATACAAGTTCAAGGGTGACACAAGCTATAAAGTTACCTATGACCTTGGTACAGAAAGCTATGATGACCTGTATATGTATGACCATCTTGATACTAAGGACAAGTATTCGGTATTTCTTGATGGCAATCATTCTCTGGTTGAGATTAATACCTCTGTTGGCAATGGCAAAAATCTGCTGGTAGTGAAGGATTCTTACGCTCACTGCATGCTTCCATTTCTTGCTAACCATTATGAGAATATCTATGTAATTGATTTGAGATACAATCAGAACAGCATTGAAAAATATGTCAGTGACTATGGTATTACTGATGTGTTGGTATTGTATAATACAATTCATTTTGCCACGGATAATAATCTGATTCTTATGTCAAAATAAAATAAAAAAAATATTAAAAAAGGTGTTGACATTCTTCGACTGCTACCGTATAATAACACTTGCGTCTGACAAAGATGTTAAGAAATACAATCGAAGAATGATGAACACCGGGGTGTGGCTCAGCTTGGCTAGAGCGCTTGATTTGGGATCAAGAGGTCGCAGGTTCGAATCCTGTCACCCCGACTTATAAGACCTTTGCGGGTGTAGTTCAATGGTAGAACACTAGCCTTCCAAGCTAGATACGTGGGTTCGATTCCCATCACCCGCTTAATATTCGCTTATGGCGAATATTTTTTAAAGTAACGTGTGTCCGTAGCTCAGTTGGATAGAGCAACGGCCTTCTAAGCCGTGGGTCGGGG
>CAYTWF010000046.1:9554-24768 GCA_964441705.1 uncultured Butyrivibrio sp. | reverse complement strand
AGAACGAGATAATGATGTTTCGATGAGATTTTAATGTGTGGTTTTGAAGGAATAATTGAAAGAGGTAATGTTTATTACCTCTTTTTTTTTTGCTCTATCCATGGTATAATTGTGACAATAGAAGCGTATTTTAGGAGGTTCGGTGATGGACACTAATATTTTGTTGGAAAATGGAACTAATGAATTGGAAGTTCTTGAATTTATGGTAGGGAATAACCATTATGGCATTAATGTAGCCAAGGTTAAGGAAATAGTTCCGTATCAGGAGGTTACGCATGTACCTAACGCGCATGCTTTTGTAGAAGGAATTTTTATGCCTCGTGATACTATGATTACAGTAGTGGATTTAGAGAAGGTAACAGCAGCACCACCATCTGTAAATGCTGCAGGTGATATGCTGATAATTACTAATTTTAATAATCTCCATATCGCATTTCATGTACATAAGGTGTGTGGAATACATAGAGTATCATGGTCTGATATTATTACACCTGATGCAACAATTAACTCATCAGATAATGGTATTGCAACAGGTATTGTTAAGATTAATGGTCAGATAATTGTTATTCTTGATTTCGAGAAGATTGTCAATGACATTTCACCAGAAACTGGATTAAAGGTTAGGGATGTAGAAAGATTTGAGGGACGTGAGAGGAATGATGTTCCAATATACATAGCAGAGGACTCAGCATTGCTTATAAGACTTATTGCTGATTCACTTAAGAAGGCAGGTTATAGTAATCTTAATTTATCCAAGAATGGTCAGGAATGTTTTGATAAGCTTGAAGCATTGAAGAATGAGCATAAGGATAATCTTACAGATTATGTTAAGTGTGTTATTACTGATATAGAGATGCCACTTATGGATGGACATAGATTAACTAAGCTCATTAAGTCTGATGATACGCTGAAACAGGTTTCAGTAGTTATTTTCTCCTCATTAATCAGCGAAGAGATGAGAAGAAAGGGTGAGCAGCTGGGAGCTGACGCGCAGATGACCAAGCCGGAAATAGGCAAGCTTGTAGATGAATTAGATAAATTATTACTTAAATAGTTGCGGAGGTCATTATGGCTGATATTAAAGAAGAAGAATATCTTGATGAATTATTGAAATCAATGTCAGATAGTAAGAGCAGCACAGTTGCTGATACAGATGTAGCAAAAGATATAAATTCTTCTGAACAACATAATAATTATTCTACGGTTCCTGACAAGTCAGCTGATGATATAACAGAAGATGAAGATGCAGACATGGCGATGCTTAGTCAGATGCTGCTTAATGATAATGATATAGCTGTTGATAATGAGACCGCAGCAACATTGGAGCAGGCCGGGGAAATGCACGAGGAACTAGATAATAGCAGCCTTGATGAACCAGTGTTTGAAGATAGCGAACCTGATGAACCAGTGTTGGAAGATAATGAATCTGATGAACTTGTATTGGAAGATAATGGACCTGATGAATCAGTATTGGAGGAACAGGGACTTAGTGAGCCCACCATAGAGGATGAAGGTACAGAGGATGATTTTGATGATAACATTTCATTAGATGATCTTCTTTCACAGGCACAAGATGATATTAACAATGAGGAGCCAGAATCACTGGATTTTCATTATGAAGATGAGGACAATCATTCAATTTCAGAATTAGGTGATGATAGCGAACTCTTTAATAATTTACAGGAATTAATTGATAGTGACAGTCCAGATGAGCAGACATCGGATACACAGTTAGATGAACCTGTATTGGAAGAACAAGCCCCTGATAATAAATTACCAGATGAGCCTTTAGATAGTGTACCGCAGAATACTGACGAATTATCAGATATACTTGCATTAGATGATGGAGTGTCTTTTGACGATATTCCTAGTGAATCGGCTGAACCTCCTCTATCTGAAGCTGATATGAATAAAGTAGCACAGATGAATGAAGCTGCAGATGTAGAGAAGGATAGTGACAATAAGGAAGAAGCGGAGAAGGTAACTGATAAAAAAGATAAAAAGATAAAAAAGAAAAAAGAAAAGACACCAAAAGAACCGAAGAAAAAGAAAAAGTTCAGTATTAAAGACTTTTTTATGAAATTTAGTGATGAAGAGGAACCGGAAGAGGTTGCTCTTGAGACTTTGCAGGCAGATGCTAACCAGCAGCTTATTAACGAGCTTTATGGAGATGAGAATTCCCTTGACAGAGTAGAGCCGGGGGAAGACCCAGCTAAGACTAAGAAAGTCAAGAAAGAGAAAAAACCTAAAACACCAAAGGAGAAGAAACCTAAGAAGGTTAAAGCTCCAAAAGAAAAAAAACCTGGTAATCCATCAGATAATCAGAAAATAGGTTTTGGTTCTATATTTAAGGCACTGATATTTGTTGCAATTATGGTTGTGATTGTCAAAATTGGTGGTGGTTACGTTCATTATAAGCTTACTGTTAAATCTGCAAAGGATTATTATCTTGCAGGACAATATACTCAGGCGTATGACGAAATAGCAGGAGTAGATATTAAGAGTAAGGATAAAGATTTTTACAATGAGCTTAGGCTGATTATGACGGTTAGACAGGGTATTGATTCATATAATAACTACATGCAGCTGGGGATGAAGCCGGAGGCTCTGGATGCTTTAATTCGTGCAGCGGCAAGAAGAAATTCTTATGCTGAAGAGATAGATTCATATGGCATTACGGATAAGGTAACGGCTGTGTATAATAATATTCTGACGCTGTTAGAACAGCATGGCATTACAGAACAGGATGCTCTTGATTATAATTCCATGACCAATTATGATGAGTATTATGAATTATTAAATGGTTTGCAATAGTTATTTTTATTACTTACGGAGGATTACTGATGATTGCAATAATTGATTATGATGCTGGTAATATTAAGAGCGTTGAAAAAGCTTTAGTTTATCTTAACCAGGATGCTGTTCTTACAAGGGACAGGGATGTTATCATGGCGGCTGATAAGGTTATTTTACCAGGAGTAGGAAGCTTCGGGGACGCCATGGACAAGCTTAAGGAATATAATCTTGTTAATACAATATATGATGTTGCAGACTCGGGGAAACCTTTTCTTGGAATATGTCTTGGACTACAGCTGTTATTTGAGGACAGTGAGGAATCAAAGGATGTTGCCGGATTGGGACTCCTTAAGGGACATATACTTAAATTTCCTGCAGATGCAGGATATAAAATACCACAGATTGGATGGAATTCGTTGTCAATTAAGCCAGATGCTGCATTGTTCAAAGGAATACCGGATGAGTCTTATGTATATTTTGTCCATTCCTATTATCTTAGAGCAGATGACCCATCAATAGTGGCTGCTACAACAGAGTATGCCGCCCATGTGGATGCATCCGTAGAATATAAGAATATTTATGGATGCCAGTTTCATCCGGAGAAAAGCAGTGATGTTGGATTGAAGATACTTACAAATTTTGCTGAAATTTAATTACTGAAAGGTTATATGATATGTATACTAAAAGAATTATCCCATGTCTGGACTGCAATAATGGCAGGGTTGTAAAGGGAACTAATTTTGTCAATCTAAAGGACGCAGGAGACCCCGTTGAGGTTGCTGCGGCATACGACAGAGCAGGTGCTGATGAAGTGGTGTTTCTTGACATTACAGCAACCTCTGATGGACGTAATACTACTGTAGACCTTGTAAGGAGGGTGGCAGAGAAGGTATTTATCCCATTTACAGTTGGTGGTGGAATAAGAACCATAGAGGATTTCAAGCTGCTGCTAAGGGAAGGAGCAGATAAAATATCCATTAATTCTGCTGCAATTGATAATCCTTCGTTAATTAGTGAGGCGGCTAATAAGTTTGGAAGCCAATGTGTTGTAGTTGCCATTGATGCCAAGCGTCGTGATGATGGTTCGGGTTGGGATGTATATAAGGCTGGTGGACGAATTAATACCGGGCTTGATGCTGTAAGCTGGGCACTTAAGGCTAATGCATTGGGGGCAGGAGAAATTCTTCTTACAAGCATGGATTGTGATGGAACTAAGGCAGGATATGATATAGAGCTGACACGTGCAATTACAGATAATGTAACAATACCTGTGATTGCTTCTGGCGGAGCAGGAAGTATGGAGCATTTTTATGATGCATTTGATAAGGCAAATGCAGATGCAGTTCTTGCAGCCTCTCTTTTTCACTACAAGGAGATGGAGATAAGTGATTTAAAGCAATATCTGAGTGATAAGGGTATTCCTGTTAGATTATAAGCTTAAGGAGATTGAAATGTCAGCAATTGATAATGACTGGCTGGATTATATTTCACCGGAATTTTCCAAGCCATATTATAAAGAGCTATTCAAATTTGTAAAGGAAGAATACAGCAGGACAGTCATATATCCTCCTGCAGATGATATATTTAATGCTTTTCATTTTACACCGCTTAGCAAGGTAAAGGTTCTGCTGTTAGGCCAGGACCCATATCACAATGAGCATCAGGCTCACGGGCTGAGCTTTTCGGTGCTGCCTGAGCAAAAGGATATTCCACCATCACTGCAGAATATCTATAAGGAGCTTCGTGATGATATGGGATGCTATATCCCTAATAATGGCTACCTTAAGAAGTGGGCAGACCAGGGGGTATTACTTCTTAACACAGTACTGACAGTGAGAGCACATCAGGCTAATTCCCATCAGGGACATGGCTGGGAGCAGCTCACGGATGCTATCATACAGGCAGTTAATGCGCAGGATAGACCAATTGTATATCTGCTATGGGGTGCACCGGCACAGAAAAAGGCAGTTATGCTTAATAATCCTAAGCATCTTGTACTTACAGCACCACATCCAAGTCCGTTATCAGCTTACAGGGGATTTTTTGGATGTAAGCATTTTAGTAAATGTAATGAATTTCTACAGTCTAATGGAGTTGAACCTATTGACTGGCAGATTGAGAATATTTAGATAAATAATAAGACATATATGATTTGCAGGTGCATTTCATATATGTCTTATTTTTATTAAACAGATTCTTTTAACAAATTCTTCTGTGCAGTTGAGAGCATAAGCTTAATTCTGTTAAGCTGGTTAACCTCACTTGCACCGGCATCATAATCTACTGCAATAATATTGGAATTAGGAAATGCCTGACGCAGCTCTTTTATTACACCCTTTCCAACAATGTGGTTAGGCAGACAGCCAAATGGCTGGCAGCATACAATATTATTGGTTCCGCCATGAATTAATTCTACCATCTCGCTGGTAAGCAGCCAGCCCTCACCAGTCTGATTGCCATCCGATACATAAGGGGTTGAAAGCTTCATAAGCTTGCCAATAGAGGTTGGAGCAGTGAAACGGTTACTCTTTTTCAGGTATTTCTTGGACTTGTGACGAAGACCCTCAAGTACCATGATTACACTATCACTTATAAGCTTTGATTTCCTTGTAGCACCAAGATGCTTGGTTTTAAAATGGGCATTCTGGGCACAATACAGGAAAAATCCCATGAAATCAGGAACTACAGCTTCAGCACCTTCATGCTCAAGGAGCTCTACAATGTGGTTATTACCGGTAGGGTGGAATTTAACAAGTATTTCCCCTACAACACCGACCTTTGGTTTAACGATGTCAAGGAGTGGAAGCCTGTCGAATTCTTCAATTACCTTTTTAACATTTTTATTAAATTTATGTATTGAAAGCTTAGGGTCATTAAAGCTGTCCTTACACATCTGTCCCATACGGCTGGCAAGCTCGTTGGCTGAGCCGGGAACTGCTTCATATGGTCTTGTTTTGTATAGAACATTCATAAGTACATCACCATACTGAAGAGCCATCATGGCTTTTTTCAAGAGAGTGTAGTTGTATTTAAGTCCGCTGTTGCTTTCAATTCCCTGCGCACTCAGTGAAATTACAGGAATATATCCAAGACCGGCTTTTTCAAGAGCACGTCTGATAAAGCCAATATAGTTGCTGGCTCTACAGCCTCCTCCGGTCTGGGTAATTGTTACGGCAGTTCGGCTAAGGTCATACTGACCGGATAGAAGTGCATCCATTATCTGTCCGGTTACAATTATTGATGGAAAGCATGCATCATTGTTAACATATTTTAGTCCGGCATCTACAGCTGACTTGTTCATATTCTGCAGCATTACGAAATTATAGCCACAGGAGTTAAGCGCAGGCTGGAGAAAGTCAAAGTGAATAGGGGACAGCTCCGGACACAAAATAGTATAACGCTGGTCCTGCATTTCCTTGGTATATTCAACTCTGTGGTAAGCAGAGGAATGAATTTTTCTCACATAATTGTTGCTGTCACGAACCTTAAGAGCAGCAATAAGTGAACGTATACGAATTCTGGCAGCACCAAGGTTATTAACCTCATCAATCTTTAGGGAGGTGTATATTTTGCCACCTGAGGATAAAATATCATTAACACAATCTGTAGTAACAGCATCAAGACCACAGCCAAAGGAGGTAAGCTGAATTAAATCCAAATCGTCCCTTGTTTTGACAAAGCTGGCAGCTGCATATAATCGTGAATGATACACCCACTGATCCATAACGATTAGTGGACGTTCTATTTTGCCAAGATGTGAAATTGAATCCTCTGTAAGAACTGCAATTCCGTAGGAGTTAATCAGTTCAGGAATGCCGTGATTAATCTCCGGGTCAATGTGGTATGGACGTCCTGCAAGAACGATTCCGCGACGTCCTGTTTCCTCCATATATCTGAGAGTTTCTTCACCCTTAAGCTGAACATCGTGACGGTAGTTGGAAAGCTCCTTCCACGCAGCCTGACATGCAGCGGCAACCTCACTGCCTTTGATATTAAATTCCTTTGTGAAGACCTTAACAAGCTCTTTCTGTGCAATATCCTCTGAGGTAAAGGCAATAAATGGATTCATGAAGCGAACATCATTAAGCTTTAGCTCTTCAACGTTGTTTTTGATATTTTCACCATAGGAGGTAACAATTGGGCAGTTAAAGTGGTTGTTGCTTCCCTCCATTTCGTTATGCTCATAAGGAATACATGGGTAAAAGATATATTTGATTCCCTGATTAATAAGCCATGCAATGTGTCCATGCACCATTTTGGCAGGGTAGCACTCGGATTCACTTGGTATTGATTCGATGCCAAGCTCATACATTTTTCTTGTAGAGGCAGGCGATAATACAACTCTAAAGCCAAGCTTGGTGAAAAAAGTATGCCAATAAGGGTAGTTCTCATACATATTGAGACATCTGGCAAGCCCAACAACTCCTCGTGGGGCCTTGTCCTCGTCAAGGGATTCATAGCTAAACAGTCTTTTGTTCTTATATTCAAAAAGATTAGGAACATTGTCTTTATTTTTCTCTTTACCAATTCCACGCTCACATCTGTTACCAGATATGAACTGACGTCCACCGGTAAATCTGTTAATAGTAAGCAGACAGTGATTGGTACAGCCCTGACATCTTGTCATGCTTGTCTTATATTCCAGGCTGTTAATCTGTTCAATTGTAAGCATTGTGGTAGTCTGACTACTGTAACGCTCCCTGGCGATGAGAGCAGCACCAAAGGCACCCATTATTCCGGCAATATCAGGACGAATAGCTTCAACGCCGGCTATTTTCTCAAAGCTTCGCAGTACAGCATCATTGTAGAAGGTACCTCCCTGAACTACAATATTGGTGCCAAGCTGTTTGGCATCAGAAAGCTTAATAACCTTATATAACGCATTCTTAATAACGGAGTAGGCAAGTCCGGCAGAGATATCGTCAACACCGGCACCCTCCTTCTGAGCCTGCTTAACCTTGGAATTCATAAATACTGTACATCTTGTTCCCAGGTCAATTGGGTGAGCGGCAAACAGCGCTGCTTTGGCAAAATCCTGAACTGAATAGTTAAGGGATTTGGCAAAGGTCTCAATAAATGAACCACAGCCTGAGGAACATGCCTCATTAAGCTGAACACCATCTACAGTACCATCTTTAATTTTGATACATTTCATATCCTGACCACCAATATCTAGTATACAGTCTACGGATGGATTGAAAAATGCAGCAGCATAATAATGAGAAACTGTCTCAACCTCGCCCTCATCAAGCATAAGTGCAGCTTTAATTAAGGCTTCGCCATAGCCGGTTGAGCAGGAGCGTACAATGTGCACATCCTTAGGAAGCTTGGTATATATATCTTTAATAGCCCTGATTGCAGTTGCAAGGGGGCTTCCATTGTTATTATCATAAAAAGAATATAAAAGATTGCCGTTCTCTCCAACAAGTGCCAGCTTGGTAGTTGTTGAGCCGGCATCAATGCCCAGGTAACAGTTTCCCTTATAGGATGCCAGGTCCTCCTTAACTACGCAGGCTTTGTTATGGCGGTCAGTAAATTCCTGATAGGACTGTGCATCAGGGAACAGGGGCTCCATACGTTCAACCTCAAAATCCATCTTAATATTGGAGGATAGCAGTGTAATAAGCTCATCTATTCCTGTAGAAATCTCATCCTTATAAGTCATGGCAGAGCCAATTGCTGCAAAAAGATGGGAATTATCAGGGGCAATAATATATTCATCAGTTAAATGAAGGGTTCTGATAAAGGCTTCCTTAAGCTCTGAAAGAAAGTGCAGTGGTCCACCAAGAAATGCTACATGACCGCGGATTGGCTTGCCACAGGCAAGACCACTTATAGTCTGGTTAACAACTGCCTGAAAAATAGAAGCAGAAAGGTCTTCCTTGGTTGCTCCCTCATTGATAAGAGGCTGAATATCTGTTTTGGCAAAAACTCCGCATCTTGCAGCAATTGGGTAGAGTGCCTTATAGTTACGTGCATATTCATTAAGTCCGGTTGCATCTGTCTGGAGCAGTGATGCCATCTGGTCAATAAAAGAACCTGTACCACCGGCACAGATACCATTCATTCTCATATCAATTCCATTGGAAAAATATATTATTTTGGCATCCTCGCCACCAAGCTCTATTGCAACATCCGTCTGGGGAGCATATGTATGCAGTGCTGTGGATACAGCAACAACCTCCTGATTAAATGGAACACCAAGATGATTGGCAAGAGTAAGACCGCCTGAGCCGGTAATAACCGGGTGTACTGTAATAGAACCGGTTATCTCACGGGCTTTTTTAAGCAGTGAGCCAAGAGTTTCCTGAATATTGGCGAAGTGCCTTTCGTAATCTGAAAATAGGATTTCATCCTGTTCATTTAAAATAACTACCTTAACGGTAGTGGAACCTATATCAATTCCAAGCTTATATAATTCTTTCATATTGTGCGACTTAAACGTCGTACCTCCTTATCATGCAACTATATGATGATAGTTGTCTAAATTTTATCATAGTAAACAACCTAGTTATTATATATTAAGGAAACAATAATTTCAACAGCATAAAATATTAAATATATATAAACAATGAAGATACAGAGGTAGATTGTGTTGACAAAACTTTTACCTGCAAATATAATTATTATTTAGTGACTACGTGAATTAAAGGATAAAGGAAGGGCATTAAGGATGGTAAAGATATTTAAGACTACTGAAAATGGTGTACTGCAAATTGATGCCTGTGAACCTGGCTGCTGGGTAGCAATGACCAATCCAACAGCGGAGGAGCTTCATGAAATATCTGCCAGGTATAACATTGAGGCGGATGATATGAGAGCTTCTTTGGATGAGGAGGAACGTTCACGTATCAGTGTTGAAGATGGATATTCTTTGATACTCGTTGATATTCCTACAATTGAGGAACGTAATGATAAGGACTGGTATGGTACAATACCTCTTGCAATAATTTTGTGCGAGGATGGAATAATAACGGTATGTCTGGAGGATTCACCTGTTCTTACAGCATTTATGGATGGACGTGTCCGTAATTTTTATACCTACATGAAGACAAGATTCGTATTTCAGATTCTATATCGTAATGCCACACTGTATCTGAATTATCTTAGAATAATTGACAGAAGAAGTGACAGTATTGAGCAGAAGCTCCATGAGGCTACTCGTAACAGGGAGCTCATTGAACTTCTCGAACTGGAGAAATCCCTGGTATTCTTTACAACTTCACTTAAGTCCAACGAGATTGTGCTTGAAAAGCTTTTGAAATCCAACTCAATCAAGAAGTATCCTGAGGATGATGACCTTATTGAGGATGTTATTGTCGAGAATAAGCAGGCTATTGAGATGGCTAATATATACAGTGGTATTCTCAATGGAACAATGGACACCTTTGCCTCTGTTATTTCCAATAACCAGAACAGTGTTATGAAGTTTTTGACAACAATTACAATTGTACTGTCGATACCAACCATGATTGCCAGCTTTTATGGAATGAATGTGCGCTCCGGTGGGATGCCATTTGCAGACAGCAGATGGGGATTTTTAATTGTAATAGGAATTTCACTGGTTATTTCATTAATTATTGCATTGATTTTTAGAAAGAAAGACCTGTTTTAATTTAACGGCATATTGATGCCTGTAAGGAGATTATTTATGAATTTTATGTATAAATTAGAAAAAAAATTTGGAAGGTATGCCATAAGGAATCTGTCACTGATTCTTATTATCTGTTATGTGGCTGGATATCTGATTCAGGTGTTTAACCCAAGCTTCACTGGTTACCTTACACTTGACCCATATGCAATAATACATGGGCAGGTATGGCGAATTTTTACATGGCTGCTTATTCCGCCTAATGAGAGTAATGTTATTTTTGCAGTAATTATGCTTGTATTTTATTATTCAATTGGAACTACACTTGAGAGAACCTGGGGAACCTTCCAGTATAATGTGTATTTATTTTCAGGACTTTTCTTTACACTCCTTGGAAGCTTTGCAATGATGGGCTACTGCTATATTTTCCACATGGATATGATTAATTCCTTTGGGGCAGGTGTAATGTTTAGGGCTTTGTCCTACAGCTTTAGCACATACTATGTTAATATGTCCATTTTCCTTGCGTTTGCAGCAACATTTCCGGATAATCAGGTACTGTTAATGTTCATTATACCTATTAAGGTTAAATGGCTTGGAATAGTATATGGAGCATTTCTGGTATATGAGATGATATCGGGAGTTACATCAACAATTTTTGGATTTGTATATCCTTTTGCAATTGGCTCATCACTTCTTAATTTTGTTGTGTTTTTCTTTACAACAAGAAATTATATAAGAATGAACAGAAGCCAGAGAAAGATGCATCGGGAATTTAAGAAAAGAGCCAGAACCCAGCAGCAGACCCAGCGTGCAGGAGTTGCCAAGCACAGATGTGCAGTGTGCGGCAGGACAGAAAAGGACGGAGAGGATTTGGTATTCAGATTCTGTTCCAAGTGTGAAGGCAACTATGAATTCTGCCAGGACCATCTGTATACGCATATTCATTTTACAAAGGATAATCAGCAAAATAAATATAATGCTTGATTTTTGGATATGTATGTGATACTATGAAATAACGTGATAAAGATTGTAACTAGAGTGAGCTTCCAGGAGCTCACTTTTCTTATGCCTGTTGGTAATTAGTGTGCAGGTGATTGCTTTGTTACATAATAGAAAGGAAGTGGCTGTGTGGCAAAAAAAGATGACTACGAAGAGAAGGCAACCCAACTTATAACACCAATTGTTCAGGCCAGTGACTGTGAGCTTGTGGATGTGGAATATGTTAAGGAGGGTTCAAGCAAGATTCTTCGTGCATACATTGACAAAGAAGGCGGAGTAACCGTTGAGGACTGTGAGGTCGTCAGCAGAGCATTCAGCGATAAGCTGGACGAGGCAGATTTTATTGAAGAAGCCTATGTTCTGGAGGTAAGCTCACCTGGACTTGGAAGACCTTTTAGGAAGGATAAGGATTTCCTTCGCAATATTGGTGAAGAGGTTGAACTTAAGCTTTTCAAACCAGTTAACAGAACGAAGGATTATGTCGGACTACTAAAGGCCTTTGACAAGGACACAGTTACTATTGGACTCGAAAGCGGGGAAGAGGCTGTTTTTGACAGACCGAACCTGGCAATCATCAGACAAACAGTATATTTTTAAGGAGGATAAAGAAAGAAAATGAATAGTGAATTAATTGAGGCACTTGATGCTTTGGAAAAGGAGAAAAAAATCAGCAAGGACACTTTGATAGAGGCAATTGAGAATTCTCTTCTTACAGCCTGCAAAAGTCATTTTGGAAAAGCAGATAATTTTACAGTTAAAATCGACCGCGAGACAGGTGATTTTTCAGTAACAGAAGCAAAAGAAGTTGTTGAAAGCGTTGAAGATGATGTTACACAGATAAGCCTTGCAAATGCACAGATGATTAACTCCAAGTACGACATTGGTGACACAGTTAATGTTGATGTTAAGTCTGCAGAGCTTGGCAGAATAGCAATTCAGGTAGCTAAAAACGTTATCCTCCAGAAAATTCGTGAGGAAGAGCGTAGAGTCCTTTTTGATGATTATTTCAGCAAAGCAAAGGATGTTGTTACAGGTGTTGTTCAGCGTTATGCAGGCAAGAATCTTATAATCAATCTTGGAAGAGCAGATGCAATTCTTAATGAGAATGAGATGGTAAGCGGCGAGCACTACAGAGCTAATGACAGAATAAAGGTATATATTCTTGAGGTTAAGGATGACAGAAAGGGACCAAGAATTCTTGTATCCAGAACTCATCCGGAACTCGTTAAGCGTCTTTTTGAGGCCGAGGTTACTGAGGTTAGAGACGGAACAGTTGAGATTAAGAATGTTGCAAGAGAGGCTGGCTCAAGAACAAAGATTTCCGTATGGAGCAACAATCCTGACGTAGATCCTGTTGGTGCATGCGTTGGTGTTAATGGAGCAAGAGTTAACGCTGTAGTTGATGAATTAAATGGCGAGAAAATTGACATAATTAACTGGAGTGAGAACCCTGCCAACCTTATTGAGAACGCATTAAGTCCTGCTAAGGTTGTATCAGTTGTAGCAGATGATGATGAGAAGACAGCTCAGGTAATTGTTCCGGATTATCAGTTATCCCTTGCAATTGGTCTTAAGGGACAGAATGCCCGTCTTGCTGCTAAGCTTACAGGCTTTAAGATTGATATTAAGAGTGAGAGCCAGGCAAAGGAACTTGGATTAATCGAGGATTATGCAACATATGATGACGAAGATTATGAAGAGAGCTATGATGAGGAATACTCGGAGGGTTCAGAAGAGTACAGCGATGGCAATGAATAAAAAAATTCCGCAGAGACAGTGTGTTGGCTGCGGTGAGAATCATGACAAAAAAGAAATGATTAGAGTTATAAAGAACAATGAAGGAGAAATCCTTTTAGATGATACAGGTAAGAAGAATGGCAGAGGCGCATATGTGTGCCGTAACAGCGAATGTCTTAAGAAGGCAGTTAGGAATAAGGGCCTTGACCGGTCTTTTAAAATGACCATTCCTCAGGCTGTGTATAATGAACTTTTAAAGGAGATGGAGAATCTTGAAGCAAGATAATATTTTATCCATGCTCGGACTTGCAAAAAGAGCCGGCTGCGTTGTGAGCGGTGAATTTTCAACAGAAAAAGCTGTGAAGGAAAAGAAGGCGTACCTGGTTATTGTTGCAGAGGATGCATCAGATAATACCAAGAAGCTGTTTACCAATAAGTGTTCTTTTTATAACATTCCATTGAAGATATATGGTTCCAAGGAAGACCTGGGACACTCAATCGGATGCGAAATGAGAACATCGGCAGCAGTTCTTGACAGTGGATTGGCTGATGCAGTAATTAAAAAGTTCAATTAAGCGATTAGAAAGCGTAATCCCGTTACATACGGGAATTAGGAGGTTAGATTTATCTAAATGAGAGTTCACGAATTAGCAAAAGAATTAGACGTCAGCAGCAAGGACCTTGTAGATTTTCTTGGTGCAAAGAATGACAAAATAAAAAGTCCTATGAATGCAATTTCGGATTCAGAGGCAGGGCTTGCAAAAAGCCATTTTAATAAGAGCGCAGCAAAGCCAGCAGCTCCTAAGAGTGAGGCAGCAAAGCCAGCTGCAGCAGGAACTGGAGATAAACCGGCAGGAGAGAAAAAGAGAATCTCCCAGGTATTCAATCCTCAGTACAGCTCAAGAAAAGAAATCAGAGACCAGAAAAGACCTGGTGAGCGTAATAACAATAATAATGCAAGGCCTGGTGAAAGAAATAACAGACCACAGGGAAGCCGTCCGGTTCGTCCGTCATCTAATGACAGACCAGCAGGAGAAAGACCATCTGACCGTATTCGTATAACATCTAATGACAGACCGGTTGGAGAGCGTCCATCAGATCGTGTACGTCCACAGGGAGACAGACCATACAATAACAATCACCCACAGGGAGACAGACCGGCAAGACCACAGGGAGACAGACCATACAACAACAATCGCCCACAGGGAGACAGACCAGCAAGACCACAGGGCGACAGACCATATAACAACAATCGTCCACAGGGAGACAGACCGGCAAGACCACAGGGAGACAGACCATATAATAACAATCGTCCACAGGGAGACAGACCGGCAAGACCACAGGGAGACAGACCATACAATAAAAATCGTCCACAGGGAGACAGACCAGCAGGACAGGGAAGGCCAGGCGGATACAATAACAACCGTCCACAGGGAGACAGACCAGCAGGACAGGGAAGACCAGGCGGATACAATAACAACCGTCCACAGGGAGACAGACCAGCAGGACAGGGAAGACCAGGCGGATATAATAATAACCGTCCAGGTGCAGACCGCGGCGGCAAGCCATCCTATGGAGACAGAGGCGGTGCCGGCAGCAGATTTGCTAAGAAGGAAGAAAAGCCAGCAGCATTTGATGGTGCAGAAGCATTAAAGGAAAGAGAAGCTAAAGAGCAGAGAAGCCGTGACCGTGAGAACCGTAAGAAGGACACAAGTGTACGTGATAAGGCAGAACGCAGAGAGAACACCAAGGCTCTTGAAAAAGAACTTTTCCTTAAAAATCAGGCTCAGCAGCAGGCAGAGGAGGAGACAATTAAAACTCTTGTTCTTCCTGATACCCTTACGATTAAGGAGCTTGCTGATAAGATGAAGATTCAGCCATCAGTAATTGTTAAAAAGCTTTTCCTTAAGGGACAGATTGTTACAATTAATCAGGATGTTGATTTTGATACAGCTGAAGAGATTGCACTGGAATTTAATTGTATATGCGAACATGAGATTAAGGTGGATGTTATTGAGGAACTCCTTAAGGAAGAGGATGAGGATGAATCAAAGCTTGTTCCAAGACCTCCTGTAGTATGTGTAATGG
>CAYTWF010000046.1:0-9544 GCA_964441705.1 uncultured Butyrivibrio sp. | reverse complement strand
TCACTTCTTGATGCTATCAGGTCTACACATGTCACAGACAGAGAAGCAGGTGGAATTACACAGCATATTGGTGCCTATACTGTTGATGTTCATGGACAGAAGGTTACTTTCCTTGATACACCTGGCCATGAGGCATTTACAGCAATGCGTATGCGTGGTGCTCAGTCAACAGATATAGCAATTCTTGTTGTTGCAGCTGATGATGGTGTTATGCCTCAGACAGTAGAGGCTATTAACCATGCTAAGGCAGCAGGCATTGATATTGTTGTTGCTGTTAATAAAATTGATAAACCAAGTGCTAATATTGAGAGAGTTAAACAGGAGCTTACAGAATATGAACTGGTTGCAGAGGACTGGGGCGGTTCAACAATTTTCTGTCCTGTATCTGCTCATACCGGAGATGGCATTGAGAATCTTCTTGAGATGCTGCTTCTTACAGCAGAGATGAGAGAGCTTAAGGCTAATCCTGACAGAAGAGCAAGAGGTCTTATTATTGAGGCTAAGCTTGATAAGGGAAGAGGACCTGTTGCAACAGTTCTTGTACAGAAGGGAACACTTCACGTAGGGGATAATATTGCAGTTGGTGCATGCCATGGCAAGATTAGAGCAATGATAGATGATAAGGGAAGAAGAATCCAGGAGGCTGGTCCATCTATTCCTGTAGAGATACTGGGTCTTGATGATGTGCCTAATGCTGGTGATACCTTCGTATCTCCTGAGACTGAGAAGGAAGCAAGAGCATTTGCTGAAACCTATATCAGAGAGGGAAGAGTTAAGCTTCTTGACGATACTAAGGCAAAGATGTCACTGGATGATCTGTTCTCACAGATTCAGGCAGGCAATCTTAAAGAGCTTGATATTATTGTTAAGGCTGATGTTCAGGGTTCAGTTGAGGCTGTTAAGCAGAGTCTCGTTAAGCTGTCCAATGAAGAGGTTATTGTCAAGGTTATTCATGCCGGTGTTGGTGCCATTAATGAATCTGACGTTATCCTTGCATCTGCATCTAATGCAATTATTATTGGATTTAATGTACGTCCTGATAATCAGGCAAGAGAAAGTGCAGCAAGGGAAAATGTTGACCTTAGACTGTACCGCGTAATCTACCAGGCAATTGAGGATGTTGAGGCCGCAATGAAGGGAATGCTTGATCCTAAGTATGAGGAAAAGGTTATTGGCCACGTTGTTGTACGTCAGACATACAAGGCTTCTGGTGTAGGTACAATTGCAGGCTGCTTCGTAACTGATGGTATTATTAAAAAAGCTGCTTCAATCAGACTTATGCGTGGAACAGATATGATTTATGAAGGACCACTGTTATCTCTTAAGAGATTTAAGGATGATGCAAAGGAAGTAAAGGAAGGCTATGAATGTGGTATTGTTCTTGAGAAGTTTAATGATATCAAAGAGGATGATACTATGGAAGCCTATGAAATGGTAGAAATTCCACGTTAGGAGGGTACCATGCGTAAAAACAGTATTAAAAATACAAGAATTAACGGAGAGGTGCTTAGAGAATTAAGTAACATTATTCGTTCAGAAATAAAGGACCCGAGAATTAACCCAATGACATCGGTTGTTGCGGTTAATGTCTCACCTGACCTGAAGACCTGCAAGGCATATATCAGCGTTCTGGGAGATGAAAAATCCCAGGCTGATACTATGAAGGGTCTTAACAGTGCAGAGGGCTATATCAGGACAAAGCTTGCAAAAAGTGTTAACCTTAGAAATACTCCTGAAATTACCTTTGTACTTGACCAGTCAATAGAATATGGTGTTAACATGTCAAAGCTTATTGATGAAGTTAACGGCAATAAGTAGAAAAGATTGGTGATTACTATGAAATCTATTGAAGAAGAATTAAAGGGTGCCAGAACAGCTGCCATTACCGGTCATGTAAGACCGGACGGCGACTGTGTAGGCTCAACCCTTGGACTTTACAATTACATTGTTGAAAATATGCCTCAAATCAGTGTGGATATATATCTTGAGGAGTTTGAGGAGCATTTTAATTATATGGCTCATTCAGCTGAAGTAAAGCATAAGGCAGATGGTGAACACGAATATGATGTGTTTATTGTGCTTGACTGCGGAGATACAGGCAGGGTGGCTGATTTTGCCAGAAAATATATTGAAAACGCTCACAAAACAATATGTATTGACCATCATATGAGTAATTCGGCCTTTGCTGATATTAATCATGTGTTTCCAAAGATAAGCTCCGCAAGTGAGGTTCTATATGAACTTCTTGACCCCAAAAAGGTAAGCAAAAATACTGCTGAATGTCTTTATACAGGTATAATACACGATACCGGAGTCCTGAAGTATCAGTCAACCACCAGCAGAACGCTGGAGATTGCCGGAAGACTTATGGATACAGGAATTGATTTTACCTCCATAATTGATGACACATTTTTTAAAAAGAGCTATGTGCAGAATATTTTACTTGGAAAGGCTCTTATTGGCAGCAGGCTTGAGCTTGATGGCAGGCTTATATATTCTTATATGCCGGCAGCAGTTCTTGAGGAATATCACGTACCAGGAAGAGACCTTGGCGGTGTAATTGACCAGATGAGATTTACTGAGGGTGTTGAGGTTGCTCTGTTTATGTATGAGCTTCCGGACCACAAGATTAAATCCAGCCTCCGCGCAGTCAAATGTGTAGATGTTAACGCAATTGCCGGGAGCTTTGGCGGTGGCGGGCATGTTAAGGCAGCAGGCTTTACTACAGATGGAATGTCTGTTGATGAGATTGTCAGCAGGGTTAAAGACCTGGTCGCATCACAGCTATAGATACAGTGAGGTGTTTATTTGTACAACGGTATAATTAATATATATAAGGAAAAAGGATATACGTCTCACGATGTGGTTGCCAAATTAAGAGGAATATTAAAACAGAAAAAAATAGGTCACACAGGGACTCTTGACCCGGATGCTACAGGCGTTCTGCCTGTGTGTCTTGGTGGTGCAACAAAGCTGTGTGATATGCTTGCAGATAGAAGCAAGACCTATAAGGCTGGAATGCTTCTTGGTGTGATAACGGATACAGATGATGCTTTTGGTAAGGTTATTGCAAGTAATAAGCCCGATGTGGATATGGACAGGCTGACTGCGGCGGCAGCAGAGCTTGTGGGAGGCTATGAACAGGTTCCACCAATGTATTCGGCACGCAAGGTTAACGGTAAAAAGCTTTATGAGCTTGCAAGAGAGGGCAAAACTATTGAACGTGCTGCCAAATTTATTGAAATTAATTCCATAACCATAGATTCTGTAGATTTTCCACATGTAACAATGACAATTGACTGTGGTAAAGGAACCTATATCAGGTCGATATGCCGTGACATTGGTGAAAAGCTGGGCTGCGGTGCATGTATGGAAAGTCTTGTGAGAACAAGGGTTGGAGGCTTTAATATTGAAGCTGCTGTTACTCTTGAACAGGCAGAGCTACTGGCCCAAACAGGCAGACTTACAGATAAAATAACTGAGATTGACCGCTTCTTTGACGAATATCAGAGCATATATGTTACTGACCGCGCAGAGCTGCTTGTTAATAATGGTAATATGTTTTTGGCACAGCAGGTATGCGAAAACGGACTGAACAGGTCAGCTATTGTATGTGAGGATGAGGAAATTGTAAGGGTTTACACAACTAAAGGCTTTGCAGGGCTGTACTGCTACCATGACAGTGAACAGTGCTTTAGACCATACAAAATGTTCTCATGTGGAGAGTGATATTATGCAGTTTATAGATAATAGAGATTTTAAGATTGACAGGGGAAGCGTAGTAACCTTTGGTAAATTTGATGGTATTCATATGGGACACAGAAGCCTGATTGAACGTGCAAAAGCAATTGCCAAAGAGAATAATTTATATTCTATTGTTCTTTCTTTTAACCTGCTTCCAGGTCTTAGCTTTAAAAATAATGATAAGGGTGTAATTACAACCTCAAACGAGCGAAGAAAAATCTGCGAAACGCTGGGGATTGATGCACTTATTGAATACCCCTTTGATGAGAATACAGCTTCGATGGAGCCACTGGAATTTATTGAAAAAATAATTCGCAATCAGCTTAATGCGCAGTATGTTGTGGTTGGCTCTGACTGGAGATTTGGCAGAGACCGTAAGGGAGATGCCGATTTACTGAAAGCATCGCAAAAACTGTACAGGTTTGAAGCAGTTATTCTTGAAAAGGAGCTTTATCAGAACAGAGAAATCAGCAGTACCTGGGTTAGAGAAGAGATTGCCAAGGGCAACATGGAAAATGTTAATATTCTTCTTGGCTATCCATACATGATTAGGGGAACTGTTGAACATGGCAGGGAGCTGGGGCGTGAACTGGGTTTTCCTACAGTTAATGTTTTCCCGGGTAGTAATAAGCTGCTTCCTCCATATGGTGTATATGCTTCTAAGGTGTATATTGATGATAGGACATATTACGGAATGACTAATGTTGGGATTAAACCAACAGTCTCTGATTCGGACAGGGTATCAGCAGAAACCTACATTATTGATTTTAATGATAATGTATATGATAAAGATATAACAATTGAATTACTTCACTTTGAACGTAATGAAATGAAATTTGACAGTGTAGAAAAGCTGAAAAACCAGCTTACAGTGGATATAGAGTTTACCAAATCATATTTTTTACTATAAAAATCTTGATTTGCGTATGCAGATATGTTAGTATATACAAGTATTGTTTATACAGCCGATACCCAGATTCAGGACACTCCGACCTGGTTCTTAGTGTCAGGCGATTATAATTTAAGGAGGATTTAGACATGATATCTAAAGAAAAGAAAACACAGATTATTGCTGAGTATGGCAGACAGGCTGGAGATACAGGTTCACCTGAGGTTCAGATAGCTTTACTTACAGAGAGAATTAAGGAACTTACTGAGCACCTTAAGATTAATCAGAAGGATCATCATTCAAGAAGAGGTCTTCTTAAGATGGTTGGACAGAGAAGAGGATTACTTGAGTACTTAAAGAAGAATGACCTTGATGGTTATCGTAATCTCATTGCTCGTTTAGGAATCAGAAAATAATTTTTCATGGGGCGGAGCTTATCCGCCCTATTTTTTCTCAAGAATCAAATGAATGTTATGGAAGAGATACGAGACCACTGAAAAGCACATCAGTCACAGTAGCAGGTGTTTTTTTCAGTAGTTTCGGTGTCTTCCGTAAAAATATATAAGGTCCTAAGGGACAGAATAAGGAGACATATATGTATAATAGTTTTAGTATGGAATTAGCCGGCAGAACTCTTACTGTTGATGTTAACAGAGTTGCAAAGCAGGCTAATGGTGCAGCATTTATGCACTATGGAGACACAGTAGTGTTATCAACAGCAACTGCTTCAGAGAAGCCAAGAGATGGTATTGATTTCTTCCCGCTCAGTGTTGAGTATGAGGAAAAGCTTTACTCAGTAGGTAAGATTCCTGGTGGATTTAATAAGAGAGAGGGAAAGGCATCAGAGAATTCTGTATTAACATCACGTGTTATTGACCGTCCTATGAGACCTCTTTTCCCTAAGGATTACAGAAATGATGTTACTCTTAATAATCTTGTTATGTCAGTAGACCCTGAATGCAGCCCAGAGCTTACAGCTATGCTTGGCTCAGCTATATCAGTTGCAATTTCTGATATTCCTTTTGACGGACCATGTGCTACAACACAGGTTGGTCTTATTGATGGAGAGTTTATAATTAATCCTAATGCAGAGCAGATGGCTGTATCTGACCTTAAGCTTACTGTTGCATCTACTGCAGAGAAGGTAATTATGATTGAAGCAGGTGCCAATGAGGTTCCTGAGGATAAGATGATTGAGGCTATTTATAAGGCTCATGAGGTTAATCAGCAGATTATTGAATTTATCAACAAGATTGTTGCTGAATGTGGAAAGCCTAAGCATGAATATACAAGCTGTGCTGTTCCGGCAGAGCTTTTTGAGGCAATTAAGGAAATCGTTCCACCAGAGCAGATGGAAGAGGCTGTATTTACTGATGAGAAGCAGGTAAGAGAGGAAAATATCCGTCAGATTACTGCTAAGCTTGAAGAGGCATTTGCTGATAAGGAAGAGTGGCTTGCTGTTCTTTCAGAGGCAATATACCAGTATCAGAAAAAGACTGTTCGTAAGATGATTCTTAAGGATCATAAGAGACCTGATGGACGTGCTATTACACAGATTCGTCCACTTGCAGCAGAGGTTGATATAATTCCTAGAGTTCACGGTTCTGCAATGTTTACCCGTGGACAGACTCAGATTTGTAATGTATGTACACTTGCTCCTTTATCAGATGCACAGAAAATTGATGGTCTGAATGCACAGGAAACACTTAAAAGATATATGCATCAGTATAATTTCCCAGCTTATTCAGTTGGTGAAACAAAGGTTTCAAGAGGTCCGGGACGTCGTGAAATTGGACATGGAGCACTTGCAGAGAGAGCATTAATTCCAGTTCTCCCTTCAACAGATGAGTTTCCATATGCTATCAGAACAGTATCTGAGACATTTGAATCCAATGGTTCAACCTCTATGGCTTCAACCTGTGCATCATGTATGTCATTAATGGCAGCCGGTGTTCCACTTAAGAAAATGGTTGCAGGTATTTCATGCGGTCTTGTTACAGGAGATACAGATGATGATTATGTTCTTTTAACAGATATTCAGGGTCTTGAGGATTTCTTCGGAGACATGGATTTCAAGGTTACAGGAACAGATGCAGGTATTACTGCAATTCAGATGGATATTAAGATTCACGGCCTTACAAGATCAATCGTTGAGGGTGCTATTGCAAGATGTCGTGAAGCCAGAATGTATATAATGGATAACTGTATGAAGCTTGCAATTGCTGAACCACGTAAAGAGGTTGGTGAATTTGCACCTAAGATTATCCAGATTCAGATTGACCCGGCTAAGATTGGTGATGTTGTTGGACAGAGAGGCAAGACCATTAATTCAATTATTGACGAATGTGGTGTTAAGATTGATATTACAGATGATTGTGCTGTATCAGTATGTGGTACAGATAAGGCAGCTATGGACAAGGCTCTTGGCTACATTAAGACAATTGTTACCGATTATGAGGAAGGTCTTGTTCTTGAAGGCAAGGTTATCAGCATAAAGGAATTTGGTGCCTTTGTTGAGTTTGCTCCAGGCAAAGAGGGAATGATTCATATTTCCAAGATTTGCAAGGAAAGAATTGAGCATGTTGAGGATGTACTTACACTTGGCGATACTGTTAAGTGCGTATGCCTTGGTAAGGACAAGATGGGCAGATACAGCTTCAGCATGAAGGATTTAAAAGAGGAAGATAAGTAATATACCCGGAGGTTAGTTATGTCAGGACATTCAAAGTTTTCTAATATTAAGGCTAAAAAAGAAAAGAACGATGCAGCTAAAGGAAAGATATTTACCAGACTGGGTAAAGAAATAATGATAGCTGTTAAGGAGGGTGGTTCAGACCCTAACAATAACAGCAAGCTTAGAGATGTTATTGCTAAAGCAAAGTCTAATAATATGCCTAATGATACTATCGACAGAAGTATTAAGAAGGCTGCCGGAGATGCTAATGCTGCTGAATATTCAGCGATTACATACGAAGGCTATGGACCAAGCGGAACAGCAATTATTGTTGAAACCTTAACAGACAATAAGAACAGAACTGCTTCCAATGTTCGTAATGCATTTACTAAAGGAAGTGGTAATGTAGGTACACCAGGCTGCGTATCATTTATGTTTGACAGAAAGGGACAGATACTTATCAATAAGGAAGACTGTTCAATGGATGCAGACGAGCTGATGATGATTGCACTTGATGCAGGTGCCGAGGATTTCAATGATGAGGATGAGGATGAGTTTGAAATCCTTACTGATCCGGATTCATGTGGTACAGTAAGAGAGGCTCTGGAAGCTCAGGGACTTAAGCTTTTACAGGCAGAGGTAACAATGATACCTCAGACATGGGTTGAGCTTACAAGCGAAACTGATGTTAAGCAGATGAACAGAATTCTTGATTTACTTGACGATGATGATGATGTTCAGGCTGTATATCACAACTGGGATATGCCGGTTGAGGATGAAGAATAATCATTAAATACGACAGCCATGGTTCTGATGAATCATGGCTGTAATTATGTGGAGCTGTAATTATGAGATTTGAAGAATTCAAAATGGAAAGAGAAAATCTGGTCGCACCGGGAGATAAGGTTCAGATTATTGAATATGCGCTTCCGTCAAGCTGGTATTATACAATTGTTCCTGCGGTAGCAATGTCAAGGAACTATAAATTTGCAGAGCGGATTAAATCTACAGAGGGAATCGTCGAGGAGATTGAGAATACTGAAAGAGGATTTTTTGTTAAGGTAAGATTTGATGAATAAAAGATAATGGATAACTGACGTTACTGTGATATGCCCCCCTGTTAAGTAGACAGGGGGCATATCAATGTTAAATCTCCATTTAATTATTCTATTCTGTTAAGCTCAGCCTGAATGGTAATATGGGTTGCAGGCTGTGAACCTCCTACAATGCCAAGTATTGTGTTTACTGTTGTTTTACATATGTCAGTATCTCTGCAGTTAATTGTTGTAAAAGGGTGGGGAAGCAGTTCACAAAGCATTGTATTGCCATTACCGGTAATTATGATATCGTCGGGTATTGACATACCATGTTCAAGAGCAGCTTTGCATGCTCCGGCAGCAATAATATCGTCAGTTGTTATTATTCCTTCAATATTATGGTTACTTTTTAACAGGTCACGCACATAGGTATACGAGGATATGTAGCTGTTGCTGCACATTTTAATATTCTCCGGAGGAATATTAATTCCATTTTTCTGGTTTACATCCCTGAAAACATCCAGTAAACGCATGTTGTCCGGTGACATGGAACTGAACAAAAACATTATTTGGGAATCCATTGATGTAACAAGGCGGTTGCATATGGAAGTCATTGCAGCGGTTTCATCACATTCAATATTCCATATTGAGGAACAGTCAAGTGGTGAATTTATCATTACAACAGGTATTTTATCAGCAGCAGATATGAGATAATGGTTGTCAGCCGGGTTATACTCACAGAAGTTAATTCCAATGATAATAACAGCATCCATTTTACGCTCAATACACTGGGATATTGCATCCATTTTTTTATGTATGTCATAATCACAGCAAAAACATGCAAGAGAGTAGCCCTTGTAATTGAATAAATCTGTAATTGTCTCAACAAGAGAAGCTATTCTTGGGTTTTGCAATGTGGTGCATAAAAGTCCAATGGTGCGGGTTGGGGCTTTCTTTTTTCGTCCGGACAAGGTATAGCCTGTCTCGGATACTGCTTTAAGTACCTTTTGACGTGTGCGCTCACTTACCTTGTCACTTCCATGGAGAACACGGGATACAGTAGCAATGGATACACCACATCTGTCTGAAATATCATATATGTTCATAACTAACCTCCAATATTTACATTATTATATCTTAAGAGATAATCAATGTCATTTAGTTAACCAATTTCAAATTAAAATCCAGTGGTTTTCTTTC
>CAYTWF010000045.1:0-25960 GCA_964441705.1 uncultured Butyrivibrio sp. | reverse complement strand
GAATAATGCGGGTGAGACCCACGACCGCGAAGAACAATGGGTCTCACGGGAGAATAATGCGGGTGAGACCCACGACAGCGATGCACACTGGGTCTCACGGAAGAATAATGCGGGTGAGACCCACGGAGGCTATAGCTGTGGGCCAGACACAAGAAAGCAAGCTCCTGAGACCCACGACCGCGAAGCACCCTGGGTCTCACAGCAGAATAATACTCCTGCGACCCACGACCGCGAAGCACCCTGGGTCTCACAGAAGAATCTTGCTCCTGCGACCCACGACCGCGAAGAACACTGGGCCTCACAGAAGAATCCTGCCCGTGAGACCCACGCAACCAACGCACATTGGGTCTCACGGAAGAACCTTGCAACCGCGACCCACACTACGACCGCAATAGCACCAAAAATGTATTTTTTTGTATTCATTTTGTTCTTTTTGTATCTTTTTAACTATCAATGTCTTATAATGAAAATAAATTTTAAGTTTCATATAATATATTTCGACAAACATCTTTCAGACCAGGTCCTATAATGAACATGTACTGCTACAGGAGGTGGACTTTGCACTACCGTGTATACTTGGACGTGTTGTTCGTTATTAATTTTGTTATGGATTTTTCGGTCTTGTCGGTTACAATCAGGATTCTTAATGTTTTCACCACTTATTCATACTTAAGAAGAATCCTTGGAGCATCAGCAGGGGCATTATGGGCCGTGATAATAATTGTGCTGGGATTGAAGGAACCAGTATGGTACATGGTTACATATTTTGGCATCAGCACATTGATGGTAATAATCGTCATAGGGTGGAAAAAACCATACATAATTATAAAGGGTGTAGGAATTTTATATATAACGACCTTCGCACTTGGAGGTATTTTACACGTCCTGTATTACTATACGACACTGGGTTATATGCTTCATTCTATTAGTAACAAGTACAGAGCATCAGCTTCAATGTGGCCAATCATCGGTGTGACGGTGGTGGCTGCTCCAGGGGTGGGAAAGCTGATAGGCCTTGCGTCGGCAAAAATTGCCATGGCGCAGACTTTATTTAGTGCTGTAATTGAATATGGTGACAGAAGGGTAAGAATACCGGCACTGCTTGATACCGGCAATTCCCTTACTGACCCGTTCAATGGGCAGCCTGTACATGTAATAGAGGCGGAAGCTGTGAAGAATTTGATGGAATCTTGCGGACAGTGCGGATATCATCTAATTCCATATTCGGCAATCGGAAGTGAACAAGGACTGATTCCTGTAATAAGATTAGACAAACTGACCTTAGTAAGCAGCAAAAAGATTTATGTTGTTGAAAAACCACTTGTGGCACTGTATGATGGGCATTTTTCATCACGGGCAGAATACAGGATGATTATTCATCCTGATGCCATAAGGGGGCAGAGATTAATTACTATGAAAAAGAAGGAGTCCGGATAATGTATTTAAAAGTTATGATGCCAAATTATTTTCAGTTTAAAATGGTCCCTACATTCAAAAGCCTTATCATGGAGCGTAAAGGGGACATTCACTATATCGGAGGGGCAGATGTATTGCCTGCGCCACTGGAACCAGAGGAGGAAGCAGAGGTTATTGCCGACCTGGGGACAGAATTCGATACTAAAGCCAAATCAATGCTTATTGAACACAATTTAAGACTGGTAGTGTATATTGCCAAAAAATTTGATAACACAGGGGTAGGCGTTGAGGACCTTATTTCTATTGGGACAATAGGACTTATTAAGGCAATTAATTCCTATGACCCGGAGAAAAATATTAAGCTGGCAACCTACGCCTCGCGGTGCATTGAAAATGAGATACTTATGTATCTGAGACGTAATAACAAAACAAGACTTGAGGTGTCAATTGATGAACCTCTTAATGTTGACTGGGACGGAAATGAACTGCTGCTGTCTGACATACTTGGAACAGATGAGGATATTATCTACAAGGATATGGAGGATGAGGTAGAAAAAAAGCTTCTCAACAAGGCGATTGACAGGCTGGGTGAAAGAGAACGGACGATTATAGATTTGAGATTTGGACTTAACTCCCCTGATGGTACCGAGATGACCCAGAAGGAGGTGGCAGACCTCCTTGGAATATCACAGTCCTATATATCAAGACTTGAGAAAAAGATAATCAAGAGACTTAAAAAGGACATAGTCAGGTATGAGTAAAATGTTAAAATAGTTACAGAAATAATAAAAAATTAATATTGTACCTATATAAATTAAAGACTATAATAACGCTGGAGATGGAAATGTATCTCCAGTGTTGCTTAGGTTGAATATGCAGGGAATATGGTGATTATATGGATAAAATAAAACAGCTTTGTGGCTATGAGGACGTTGTCAACAATGCCAGAGAGCTACTAAGACAGGCAAAGCACAGTGTATGCATTAATGCTGATTTCCCAATCTCTGAATTTGCAGAGGAGTTGAGATTTCTGGCAGATAATAATATCTATGTGCTTATTTTTTCTTTTTATGACGTTGGAAGAGTGCCGGCAGGGGTAAGAGTATTCACCCACGGACACCGAATGTCAATTGACCATGTGTGTAACCGACTGATGATTGCTGTTGATGATAACCTGGCGCTTACTGCCGGAGTTATGGAGGAAGACAGACAGTGGTCAGGAAGCTGCGGGGAAGATAAGCTGATGGCAGCAATTGTCAATGAGCATGTACATAATGACATATACCTTATGCAGATACGTAAGAAATACGGAAGAGAAATATATGACTGCCTCAAGATTAATGACAGATTTGAAAGAGACAGGCTGGAAAAGGGAGTGTACTAATGATAGAGGTTAACAGCATAAGTAAGGAATTTGTGTCAGCCAAGAAATATCCTGGCTTTAAAGGCGCGATTAAAGGATTGTTCTCAAGCGAAAAGGTGAGAAAATGTGCAGTAGAGGACATATCCTTTCATATTGATAAGGGGGAGATGGTAGGCTATATCGGCAATAACGGAGCAGGTAAAAGTACAACCATTAAAATGATGACAGGAATTCTTACACCAACCTCAGGAAATATTCTTGTTAATGGTGTGGACCCAAGTAAGAACAGAAAAGAAAATGCAAGAAATATAGGTGTAGTATTTGGACAGAGGACCCAGCTGTGGTGGGACCTTCCGCTGTCTGAATCTTTTACTGTGCTCAAAGAGATATATGATATTGAACCTGACATGTTCAAGGAAAGAATGGAGTTTCTGGATAAAACACTGGAGCTTAAGCCGTTTATTCATAATACTGTAAGAACACTTTCCCTGGGACAGAGAATGAGAGCAGACCTTGCAGCCGCTCTTTTACATAATCCGAAGGTGCTGTTTCTGGATGAACCAACCATAGGACTTGACCTGGTGGTTAAGGACAATATCAGGGCGGCAATTAAAGAGATTAATGAGAAGTTTGACACAACGGTTATTCTTACTACTCATGATTTGGGAGATATTGAGGAGCTGTGTAAAAGAATAATTATCATAGATGCGGGACACAAGATATATGATGGCACGCTTGCCGAGCTGAAGGCTCAGTATGGAACAGGCAGAACGGTAATTGTGGAGGCTGCCAATCCGGAGGCTGCGGCCAGAGCTGACTATGGCACAGAGCTGGGAATCGAGCCAGGACTTCTTGAAGTGTCAAGGGATAATAACAATGTTAAAATTGGATTTAACAAAGAGAAGGTTAACGTATCTGAGGTAATTTCAGCGATAATGAGACATACAGAAATTAGGGATATGGAGATTAAGGAAACAGAGCTTTCAGATATTGTTAAAGAAATATATAAGAACGGAATGGCATAGGTGGCGTATATGAGAAAATTTTTCAAAACATACAGACCATTTGCCTCTAACGAGCTTAAAAGACAGATGGCATACAAGGGAAGCTTTTATCTGTTTATATTATGTGATGTGCTTGGTTCGTTTATTGCATATTACCTGTGGATGGCAATTTACAGCAGTGCCCAGGGCAGTACACTTGGCGGACTGACCAGAGATGAAATGATGGTATATGTATTTATGAGCTTTATTACAAGCACCTGCGTATGTATTGGTATTGCCAAAAATATTGGAATGCAGGTACAGGACGGCTCAGTGGCAATGAACCTTATTAAGCCTATTGACTACAGAACAAGTCTTATAGCTCAGAGCTTTGGCGACATGGTGTATTATTTTCTTTTTCCATCCGTATTCATATGGATAGGAGTGGAGATATACAAGGCAGCTGTGCTTGGACTTGGGGTAACTCCGTTCCCACAGATGCTTATGTATGTGCTGAGTATGATATTGAGCTTTCTGGTGTATTCGCTGTTTGATTTCTGCTTTGGGTTAATATCCTTTTGCACCACCTATCTTTTTGGAATGCTGATAATTCGTAATGCAGTCATTTCATTTCTGACAGGACAGCTGATACCACTTAGCTTTTTCCCTGAGGTGGTTCAGAAAATATTTGATTTCATGCCGTTTTCATCAATGGTATATGTGCCGGTAATGATATATCTTGGCAAATATACAGGAACTGAGCTTGCACTGGTAATGCTTCGCCAGCTTTTGTGGGTTGGAATTTTATTTGGACTTGGAAGTCTGCTGTGGAAGAGGATTACCAAACGTCTTGTAGTACTTGGAGGCTGATATGCATACGATAAAAAGATATTGCAGATTATATAAAGTATTTATAGCACAATTTTTTAAAAAGCTTATGCAGTCCAAGGGCGATATGCTTATTGGACTGGTGGGATTTTTCCTGTCCCAGGCAGGAGGAATATTGTTCTTGTTTCTGGTATTCAGGCAGATTTCCCACCTTGACAACTGGACCTTTGAACAGCTGGTGTTTATGTATGGCTTTGCCCAGATTCCAAGGGGAATAGACCATCTTTTTACGGACAATCTGTGGATGGTGTCCTACTGGTATGTGGTTAACGGTGCCTTTGACAGATATATGCTAAGACCGGCCAACATACTGTTTCAGGTTATCAGCGAAACGCTGCAGCCGGATGCAATTGGAGAGCTGGCAATAGGTATGATACTTGTTATCAGGGCGGTGGTTAATCATACCGTAACGGTAACCTTTGGCAGCGTAATACTGTTTCTGGTGTCTGTAATTGCCGGAGCACTTATATATACAGCAGTTAAGCTGTTTTTCTCGGCACTGGCATTCTGGCTTAAGATAAGCGGACCGTTTTTACAGGTGGCATATAATATGGCGGATTTTGCCAAATACCCAACTGAGATATATTCCAAGCCGGTTAAATTCATTATAAGCTACATAATTCCGTTTGCCTTTGTGGCATACCTGCCTGCACGGTATTTTCTTACAGGAACAGGTGCACTTGCCTCAATTGGCGTTGAATGGATAATTGCCATTGTTTTTCTTGGTATTGCCTATATGGTATTTCGCAAGGGAACCTCAATATATGAAAGCGCAGGTAATTAATACCATAATTTTCGTGGATTTAAGTGATTAGGTGGATGCCATTCTGTTAATCCTATTCGTGTAAGAAAATACATGAACAGGCAGGTGCAGAATATGGCAGCATATAAAGTTGAAATATGTGGAGTTAACACCTCGAAATTACCGCTGTTAACAGCCCAGGAGAAGGAAACACTGATATACAAGGTAAAAGAAGGGGACAAGGCAGCAAGAGAACGATACATTAAAGGCAATCTTCGACTGGTGCTTAGTGTGGTGCAGCGTTTCTCCGGTAATAATGAGAATCTGGATGACCTTTTTCAGATTGGCTGCATTGGGCTTATAAAGGCAATTGATAACTTTGACACAACATTAATGGTAAAATTTTCCACATATGCTGTACCCATGATTATTGGTGAGATTCGACGCTATCTTCGTGATAACAGCCAGATAAGAGTATCCCGTTCCCTCCGTGACACTGCATACAAGGCAATATATGCCAGAGAGCGTCTTACCAAGGAACGCCAGAAGGAGCCCACAATTAATGAGATTGCCTCAGAGGTTGGAATCAGCAAGGAGGATATTGTGTACGCCCTTGACGCCATACAAAGCCCGGTATCACTCTATGAACCGGTGTATACAGATGGCGGAGATACACTGTATGTGATGGACCAGATAGGAGACACCCACAATACTGAGGAGAACTGGGTAAGTGATTTATCACTTAAGGATGCAGTGAAAAGACTGCCTCAGCGGGAAAAGGAAATTGTTAAAATGAGATTCTTTGAAGGCAAGACACAGATGGAGGTTGCCCAGGAGATATGCATATCACAGGCTCAGGTCAGCCGACTTGAAAAAAATGCTATTAAAAGCATGAGAAACTATCTGTCCTAGTTGCAAAAAGATTGATTTTCTACTTGAACAGTGCTACAATTATTTAGGTTAATATTACTTGACATATATTTGCCAATGTATCATAATATAAACAATAGGAGCCGCAATGAATAAAAATAAATTAATTAAGACAGCTCTGACAGTAATTGTTCCGGTAATTATTCTGATTGCGATAATTGTTATTAGATATAAAGTAACAACCTCAGACGAATTCTCTCTTGCAAAATATATTATTATTAAGACAGAAGGCTTAGATGGCAATGCCAGTGCGACGGCGTCTCTTGATGAGGTTGGTCTGTATGCAGCACTTGCAGGAGTGGATGCAGCGGATTCTGACAGAGAAGTATATAATGAATTCGTGAATTCAATAACTTATACTATAGATAAAGACAGCAGCCTGTCTAATGGCGATTATATTACAATTAATGTGGAATATAATGAGACGCTGGCGCAGAAGCTTAATATTAAGGTGGATAAGACCAGCAGGCGAAGCAAGATTACGGGACTTAAGGATGGTCAGGCACTTGATGCCTTTAAAGACCTGCAGATTATTACAAGTGGAACGAGTCCATATGTGTGCGTGACATATGTTAACAATTCCGACAATGAATACCTTAAGAGCCTGGAATATGATGTTAATAAGACAAGTGGACTAGCAATAGGTGATGAGATAATAATTACCTGTAAGTCAGATGATGCTGTGGCAGCCCAGGAGGGGTATTATATCAGCGACAAGGAGCTTAAGTATACCATTACCAAGGCCGATAGGTATATCAGCGAACCATCACAGATGGATATGAGTATAGTTGATGGTGTTGTGGATGAAGATATTGCAGTGATTACAGAGCTTACAGAGGATACTACTACTCATATGTCCTATGAGGTAACAGGGGACAGAGCTTATCTTTTCAGGGATAATAATGAAGAGGCAAGAGGCTTTACACTGGATAGAACATTACTTGGCTACAATAATTCGGGCTATGAGCAGGAGCATGAGAACTATATAGTAGTGATATTTAAGGGACAGCTGGTTCTTCCAACCTATACGGACGGCGATGACCCATATGAATATATTGATGCATATTTTGCGTTCCTATATCCGGATGCTGTAGTAACAACGGATGGAGAGGTGTCTCTTACAACAGATAATCCTAAGCAGAGATACGTGTGTGGAACAAGCTATGACAATGTTATGCAGGCAGTTGTCTCGGTAACAGGCTCAGGCTATGACTACCAGGAGATTACAGATTAATAATCGATTTCAGGAGATAATATAATGGCATACACTAGAAAGACTTTACGACTGGGAGACCTTCTGGTCAGCAAGAATATCATAACAGAGGAACAGCTTACAGAGGCCCTGCACGAGCAGAAGAATAAGGGAATTAAGCTTGGCGAGGCAATTATAGCTCTTGGATATACCACACAGGACCAGATTAATGATATTTTGTGTGAACAGCTGGATATCGAGTATGTCGACCTTCGTAAGGAGGACATTGATGATACAGCTGTACATTTGGTAGGAGAGAACATTGTCCGTAAATATAATGCTCTTCCATATGCTATAGATTCCAGACAGGCCAATGTTCTTAAGGTTGCGATGGACAACCCAATGGATATTATGGCTATTGATGATATCAGTATTATTACCGGAATGAACGTTATTCCATACCTTGCCAATACCAATGATATCAGTGCGGCAATTGACAAGCTTTATGGCAAATCACAGGCCATGGCAGTTGCAGAGCAGTTTCGTCAGGAACAGCAGGACTATCTTGAGGATGATGAAGAGGATAACTTAAGAAAAGAAAGTATTGAGAATTCCCCAATTGTTCTCCTTGTTAAGAATCTTATAGAGGGTGCAGCCAGACAGAGAGCATCCGATATACATATTGAACCATTTGAATATAATGTAAGAGTCCGTTATAGAGTCGATGGCGTGCTGCGTGAGGCAATAACCTATGATAAGTCTTTATACTCAGCGATTATTGCCAGACTTAAGGTTATATCAGGAATGGATATTTCCGAGAAAAGAAAGCCTCAGGACGGACGTATTACCATAACAGTAGACCGTAAGGAATACGATATACGAGTAAGCAACCTGCCTACGGTATTTGGAGAAAAGGTTGTTATGCGACTTGCCTCCAAGGAGGGCTTTAAGAGAGATAAGAAGGACCTTGGTCTTTCTCAGGGGGACATGGAGAAATTCGATAATATCCTCAGGAATCCTCATGGAATTATTCTTGTTACAGGACCTACAGGAAGTGGTAAATCAACCACACTGTATACAGCGTTAAGTGAGCTTTCAAGTGATGAGGTTAATATTATTACAGTTGAGGACCCTGTAGAGGCAAATGTTGACGGCGTTAACCAGGTACAGGTTAATACTAAAGCCAATCTTACCTTTGCCAGCGCCTTAAGGTCAATCTTAAGACAGGACCCGGATATAATCATGATAGGTGAGATTCGAGACAGCGAGACAGCAGAGATTGCTGTTAAAGCCTCAATCACCGGACATCTTGTTGTAAGTACATTACATACTAATTCAACAGCGGCATCAATCGCCCGTCTTATTGACATGGGTGTTGAACCATATCTTCTGGGTGATTCACTTGTAGGCATAATCGCACAGCGACTTGTAAGACGTCTGTGTGAGTGCAAGACTACACATGAGGCTACAGATGAGGAAAAAGAACGTCTTGGAGTGCCAGTCAATGAACGTCTGTTAATTAAGGAACCATGTGGCTGCCAGATATGCGGCAACACAGGCTATTATGGACGAATTGGTGTATACGAGATAATGCCAATAACCCACAAGATACGTAATCTTATTGCACGCAGAGCCAATGCAGATGAGATAACAGCACAGGCACAGCGTGAGGGCATGGCAACCTTGAGACAGGCAGCAGCCAAGTATGTACTTGATGGTGTAACATCTTTTTCTGAAATGATGAAGATTACCTATGAGACAGATGATGATGTGGAATAGACCATAGCAGAATGGGGAATATAGAATGGTTACGATAGAAGAGCTTTTACAGATTGGTAAGGAACGCGGGGCGTCAGATGTCCATATAACAGTTGGAATACCACCTAAGATGAGAATTAACGGTGAGCTTATTAATATGGATTTCCCAAGACTTCTTCCTGCCGATACAGATGAGATAATCAGAGTAATAATGAATGAACGTCAGCTGGAGACACTGGCAGACCATGGTGAGGTGGATTTCTCTTTTTCCATACCAAGCCTTGGACGATACAGAGTTAATGTGTTCCATCAGAGAGGTTCGCTTGCAGCCGCAATACGACTTGTAGGAACACAGATTCCCAAGCCGGAGGAGTTAGGACTTCCTAAGTCAGTTGTTGAGCTTTATAAGAAGAAAAGAGGACTTATTCTTGTAACAGGTCCTACAGGAAGTGGTAAATCAACAACTCTTGCCTCATTGATTGATAAAATAAATGACAATCGTTCGGCACATATTATTACACTTGAGGACCCAATAGAGTATCTTCACCACCATAAGCTGTCCATGGTTAACCAGCGAGAGATTGGAATTGATTCCATGACTTATGCTCATGCTCTTAGAGCAGCACTTCGTGAGGACCCGGATGTAATTCTTGTAGGAGAGATGAGAGACCTTGAGACTATATCCACTGCTATTACAGCGGCAGAGACAGGACATCTTGTATTGTCAACACTTCATACAATTGGAGCGGCAAGTACAATCGACAGAATTATCGACGTATTTCCACCGCATCAGCAGCAACAGATAAGAATTCAGCTGGCAATGGTACTAGAGGCGGTAGTGTCGCAGCAGCTTATTCCAACAGCGGACAAGCACAGGCGAGTGGCTGCATTTGAAGTAATGCTTATGACAGTTGCTATTAAGAATCTTATCAGAGAGGGCAAGACCTTCCAGATAGATTCGATGATTCAGACAAGTAAGAAATACGGAATGAATACAATGGATGATGCGCTATATGAGCTGTTCATTGGAGGAGAGATATCCCAGGAAATGGCAATCAGCTATGCTCAGGATATCAATGCACTTGAAAAGAAAATCAAAATAATATAGTTGTCAAAAACATAGTACTGTGATACAATTAATATAGTACTTAAGACACAGTAATGAGGTATGGAATGGCTACATTTACTTACAGGGTAATAACCAAAGAAGGCAAAGAGAAGAAGGGTGCTGTTGAGGCTGATACCAAGGATAAAGCAATGGCTCAGCTAAGAAACGAAGGCTCCACAATACTTGAGGTGGCACAGGGAAGTATTCTTAATAAGGATATTAATCTGGGATTTAAGAAAAAGGTTAAGTCAAGGGATTTAAGTGTATTCTGCCGACAGTTTCACAGTCTGCTTAAGGCTGGTGTTGGTATTGTATCTGCACTTGATATGCTTGGTGACCAGACAGAGAACAAGACTCTTAAGGATGCTGTTATGAATGTCAGAGACAGCGTAGAGAAGGGCGAGACTCTGGCAGGCGGAATGAGAAGAGAAAAGGCTTTTCCTAATCTCCTTGTAAGTATGATAGAGGCAGGTGAGACCTCAGGTAATATTGAACAGGCACTCCAGAGAATGTCAGTTCAGTTCGAGAAGGATACCAAGATTAAGGGAATGCTTAAGAAAGCAATGATATATCCTATAGTACTGATGGTTGTTGCGGTTGTTGTTCTTATAGTTATGGTAGTTGCAGTTTTACCTAACTTTATGACAGTATTTGAAGACCTGGATACAGAGCTTCCGGCAATTACCAGGGCATTGATGGCATTTAGTGATTCTCTAAGAGGACACTGGTACATATATATAGCTGCCGTTGTGGCAATTGTTGTGGGACGTAAGTTTGCCACACATTCAGAGGCAGGCAAGAGAGTCTTTGCAAGGCTTAAACTTAAGCTTCCGGTATTCGGTAAGCTTAATACCAAGACTGCCTGCGCAAGATTTTCAAGAACCTTTAGTACTATGTTATCTGCCGGCATGCCAATGGTTGAGGCTATGAACATTACAGCCAAGACAATGGATAATGTACTGTTTCAGGAGACACTTGAGAATACAGCCATTCAGATTCAAAGAGGTGTATCCCTACAGCAGCCACTTAAGGCGTCAGGGCTGTTCCCTCCACTTATAATCCATATGGTTGGAATTGGTGAGGAAAGTGGTAACCTTGAGGAAATGCTTAACAACTGTGCCAATTATTATGACGAAGAGGTTGAGATGGCAACACAGCAGGTAATGGCATTGCTGGAACCAATGATTATTGTTGTACTTGCAGGTATTGTGTGTGTAATTCTTGCGGCAATATATGGACCAATTCTCTCAATGAATGAGGCAATGAGCAATATGTAAGAGTGATACTTAATGCAGTGTTACCCGACACTACTTAGTATATATGGGCGGAATAACTGCCCGGGATTATTACCAATAATATGTTCCCCACGAACACGGGCAAGAGGTTGACCGGATAATAACAGGGGAGACAGAGAAAAAGGAGACTAAGAATATGAAATTATTCAACAGAAAAAAGAAAAACAACAAAGGTTTCTCATTAGTAGAGCTTATCGTAGTTGTAGCTATCATGGCAGTACTTATGGGAGTATTAGTCCCAACACTTATCAGAAACGTTGAGAAGTCAAAGATTCAGAAGGATAAGAGTGCTGTAGCTGAAATTGCTAATGCTATGACAGTTGCACTTGCATCAGAAGAATATAGTGATTTGGATGTTGTTTTAACAGTAACAGGAAATGTAACTGCATATACAACAACAGTATTTGTTCCAGGAACATCAGACGACAGACTTACTGCATATTTAGAAGAAGTAGGAAAATCAGTTAAAGCATATTCAATGACATCTAAGAAGTATAAGGCTTCTGGAACTACAGCAGTATTTACAATTAAAGATGGAACCGTTACAGCAACTCTTGGCGAAGACACAGTAACTGGCTAATAATTATGACAAGGTATAGATTATGCTAGCTGAGATTTTTCTTTACATAATTACATTTGTATATGGCATTGTAATAGGAAGTTTTGTAAATGTACTCATTTACAGACTCCCATTACATGAGAATATTGCAACAGAGCATTCTCACTGCATGAGCTGTGGACACAAGCTGAGGTGGTACGATTTAGTGCCACTTTTCAGCTGGCTGTTCCTAAAAGGCCGGTGCAGATACTGCGGCACTAGGATATCGGTGCAATATCCATTGATTGAAGCAATTAATGGATTCGGGTATGTATTGATATTTGCTGTATGTGGGATGAATCTCAGCAGCATATTATACGCTGTATGTTTTTCCATGCTGGTAGCACTAAGTGTTATTGACTGGAGAACCTACGAGATACCCGTAGGACTTAATATAGCAATAGCTGTACTTGGAGTAATCCATGCAGCAATTGATTACAGTAATATATTGTATTACATTATAGGAATGGCCAGCGTCAGCTTATTCCTTCTTTTGCTCTTTATAATTACAGGCGGAAGAGGAATTGGTGGAGGCGATATTAAGCTTATGGCTGCAGCGGGACTGCTGATTGGCTGGAAGCACAGTATTCTGGCGCTGATAGTTGGCTGTATCCTTGGAAGTATTATTCACCTTGTTTTAATGAAGGTATGTCATAAAAGCCGGATGCTTGCGTTCGGTCCATATCTGTCCGCCGGAATTATGGTGGCGATATTGTTTGGAGATAGGTTGATTAACTGGTATACAAGTATTTTATTTGGGTAAGTACAGTCCAGAATACAATTAGGGAGGACTTTTTTAATGGCTTCAAAGGTTTTGACAATCACACTGGGAAATGAATATATCAAGATATGTGAGGTTTCCTATTCAGCACAAAAGAGCGTGCATGTACATGCAGCTGTAACAATTCCTACACCTGACGCATGCGTTGAGGATGGTGTAATTGGAGATATGATGCTCCTTGCGAAGACAATCAAGGAAGCAACTGATGCGAACCATCTTAATTCCAAGACTGTAATATATTCTATTCAGTCTACTAAGATTGCCAGCAAAGAGATAGTGGCACCTGAACTTAAGGAAGCCAAGCTTAAAGCATTTATAGACACGAATGCAACAGATTATTTTCCTGTTAATATAGATGACTATGTTTTGTCATATTTGGTTCTTGAACCGGTTATAGAGGAGGATGTTAAGAAGCAGAGGATTATGGTAGTGGCAGCACCACTTGCCATAGTTGAATCCTACTATCAGCTGTCTGACCTCCTTGGATACAACATTCAGTCAATAGATTATGTTGGTAACTCTACACTGCAGCTAATGAGACTGCAGATTGAGTCTGCTCCAACAATTATTATACAGATGAGTGAGGAGTCAACAATTGTCAGCATCCTCAATCATAACGTACTTCAGCTTATGAGAACTGTTCCATATGGAAAGGTTACAGTTGGAACGGCACTTTCGGAGAAAAGGGATATTCCATATGATGATGCAGTGGAGCTGTTAACAACCCAGTCTCTTCTGGCAGGTTCTTTTGCAGAGGGTGATTACGTTACAGATTCATTAAAGTATCTTGTTAATAATATAGGAAGAGTTATGGATTATTACACAACCAAGAATCCTGGCGCTCCTATTGAAAAAGCATTTATTATTACGGAGGGAGCGGCTATTGCAGGCATTGAAAAGCTTCTTTCCTATGAGCTTAACATTAAGGTAGAAAAGATTGAGATGCTGTGTAATGTAATGGCAGCACCTGAGCTTAATATGACACTTTCAAGTATGTCATTGTATCTTGCTAATATTGGTGCAATTATAATGCCTGTTAACTTTTTACCAAAGTCACAGGTTGATAAGGCAAAGAGTGCCAACAGCAGTAAATACTTTAGAACCGCTCTTTTGCTCTGTGTCCTTGTTGCACTTGTTGTGGTAGCAATTCCTTTTACCAATTATGTGAGCACTAAGTCAGACAGAGATGATTATCAGAGTAAGGTTGATTCAATTAAGGACGTACAGGAAACTGTGGATGCCTATTATGATGCTAAGGACAGATACATAGATGTAGCCTCCTTTGCAGTGCTTACCAATAATGCAGATGATTCAATGCTTGATTTTATTGAGTTCCTTGAAAAAGAGATGCCTTCGGACATATCAATATCCAGCCTTTCAGTGACATCGGGAAGTGTGACCATGTCATGTACAGGAAGCTCCAAGGAGTCGCTTGCAGCATTTATTGCAGCCCTTAAGGGTGTTAACAATATATCCAATGTATATTGTGCATCATTTAGTGAAAGTAAGGATGCAGCAGGAGTTGTTACAGTCAGCTACTCTATCGTATGTAATTTTACAAGCTTTGGCGAGGATGAGACGCTGCTGGAGAATCCAGGAACACAGCAGACAGAGACGTCTGCAGCTTCTGATGAGACTGAGGAAGAGACGGAGGACGCAGAACAATGAAGATAACTGAGAGAGATAAAAAATTATTATATGTTATTGCAGGCCTGCTGCTTATATTCTGTGCATATTTTTTCGGATACAGAACCCTGTCCTCCAAGGCTGATGAATACAGCAAAGAGGCAGATGAATTAAAGACTACATACAACAATCTTCAGCTTATGAAGGTTAATGCCGGGAAATACAGTAAGGATACGATTTCATTTACTGATGGTTTTACAGAGCTTATAGCCAAGTATGATTCAGGCTACTCACAGGAAAATTCAATTATGTTCCTTAATGAACTTGAGGAGAAATTTGAGGATGTATGGATAAGTCAGGCAGGTCTTGCCCAGACGGCACAGCTCTATGCCTTTGGACAGAATACCTCAACCAATCCTTCTAAGACAGGACAGTCAGTATATACAACTGATTATCTTGGATATAGTACTACACTGACTCTTACATATGCTGCTACATATGAGGAATATAAAGAGCTTATTGATTATATTAATACCTACAAATATAAATGCACAATTGATTCCATGTCTGCTTCCTACAATGCAGAGACAGACACTGTATCCGGAACAATGGTTGTTACCCAGTATGCAATTGTAGGTGCTGACAGACCATATTCTGAGCCATATATCAGTGACCCAATGAATGGAACCTTTAATATATTCAATTCAGCAGTGTTTACACCTGGAACTGATGCGGATGTGGAAAACGGCAACAGCATAATTGGAGATTATGATTATTATATGACTCTGCAGTCCTCCAAATCAGATGATGATGCAATCATAATTGGACAGAAGGACGACCCTACAGGTGATTCAGTTCTTTCCAATAATGGAAACGCAATGCAGAAGGTAGCAATTACATTCTCAGGCGAAGAGGGAGATTATAAGGTTCAGTATCAGATTGGTAATGTAACCTATCCTGCAACAGCTTATGATGCCGGAGCTTCCTTTGTTCCTGGCAATATGCTTTCCCTGCTTGTTATAAGCTCTGAGAGAAATGGTACAGATGATTTAAGTGGTGCTAACGTAACACTTGTTAATAATACAGACATGACCTTGAGAGTCAAGGTTGTTAATGAGGATGAGAACAGTCCGAGATTTATTCTGGACCAGAAATCCGGAGATATAGTTATCTATGAATAAAGAAGGTTAATTGCAATGAAGAAGCTTAAACACCTAATGAAACAGGATAAACAGAATAGCGGTTTTTCACTTGTAGAAGTGCTGGTTACAATGCTTGTCATTGCAATTATCAGTGTTCCGCTTCTCAAAACCTTTGTTTTTACAGCAAATGTTAACCAAAAGTCCAGAAGACTTTCCAATGCCACAAGCACGGCTCAGGATGTTGCGGAGTATTTTAATGCAGCGTCACTGGAGGCTTTGAAGCTTAATTATGCCTCAGAGGTAACCACACTTTCCAATGGTGCTCTTGTCTTTAAAAATATTGGTGATGGAATACATTCTGAGGATGGAGTTCCTTACTATGAGGGACAGGAGGGTGAACACTTCTATATAACAGTTATACTTGACCCGTCGGATTTCACAGGCAATGATGAGTCAGCAGTAGGTCATGTTAATGAGTATATAGCACCTAACATAAGTAATATTAATGGAACTAACAGTCAGACTGTTTTTAAGCAGTTTACAAGATATGATGGAATGGTTATTAATAACCTTAAGACCAAGTATAACAGTGCTCTTGGGGGAAAGACAATTGACAAATCACAGATTGTCAAGTCCAGTGTCATAACCGTTTCCGAGACCAAAAATGGTGAGAAGGTAGATTATTCATATAATCTTACAGTAAAGTATACCTATGTTCCTGACACGAGAAAATATGTATCCTATGATTTTGTAATAGGAGAGGGTACGATTGATGCTTCAACAGGCTATGCACCTAATCTCTATATGGTATATGGTGCTTTTGATGTATATGGTTCATCCTACAGCCCGTTTGCAAGAGATACAATTGATGTGAAGTATATGTCCGGTCATTCCGAGGCTTCGTCCTGGGAGAAACCGGTTAATGCATATCTTATTCAGCAGAATGTATATTATGGTAATAACAAGAGTAATGTCGTATCGATAGTTCCTGATAATGTTAATATCAGCTGCTATGATGGCGGTGCGGTTTCCGGAAGAAATTATGACAATACTGCAGGCAATTTCCATATGTATTCCAACATAGAGGGATGGGCAGATGACGCCGGGCTGACTGTAGGAACAGAGACAATGACAACGTTGTATACCATGAATGTATATGTAAGATATGATGAAAGTGATACTACAGATTATACACATATAGAAGATGGAACCATTGAACTTAGTGATTACTTCACCTCGTTTTCCACTGTAAAGGAGGAATAGCCCTTGAAAAAACTATTAAAAAGCTTAAGAAAAAATAATAAAGGTTCATCATTGGTTGTAGCAATTGTTGCTGCCGGTTTTGTTGGAATCCTGGCAACGGTTATTGTATCATCAGCCATGACCAATTATCAGCTTAATGTTATGGATAATAACTCCAAGAAGACCTTCTACAGTGCAGAATCGGTTCTGGACGAGATATATGCAGGAGTTGGGATGGACTGCTATAATTCTCTTGCAGATTCCTACACCTATACAGTGTCCAATCTTTTGACACAGACAACTGTTAATGGAACAGTTGTGTACATACAGCGTAACAATTCAGAGGCTAATCAGATGATGCAGGACCAGTATATAGAGACCATGAGCAGCAGGGTTACTGATATTGATACTGCCAAGGCTTATCTGAACAGCTTTATAACCTATACGGACCATGCAGATGTTAAATCCATTGGCATGATTACACCATCCACAGATGTTAATGGCAATGTTAATAAATTAACACTTGAGGATATGACGGTTGAATACAAGACTAATAAGAGTGAGGATTATTTTTCTACAGTTACTGTAGATGTGGTAATTGCATATCCTGAGATGAGTCTTGATTTTACCAACAATATTGCTAATGGACTTGAAACCTACCTTAAGTATTGTCTTATAGGTATGGATAGTATTAATATAGGTAAAGATGGTACCTCAGTAGCGTCACCTTCTATTATTGGAGGGGCATTTGCCGGTGATAATGGTTTGAACATATATTCTGGCAGTGAGCTTGATGTTACAGCAGATGCTGCCGGACTTCCTTCAACTCTGGTTGTATCAGGAGATATTAATCTTTTGGGCGGCAACAGTAATTCAGTGTTAAATGTTGGTAATGCCAGTATATGGACTGATAACATTAATGTGGGAGATACTAATGGACCTGGTCTTATTAATTTCTCATCAGACCTTGCCAAAACCTATGTTGCGGATGACTTAACACTTAAGGGCGCCGAAAGCAAGGTGACTCTTGCAGGTTCTTTTTATGGCTTTGGCAATCAGGGCTATGAATCAGATTCCTCTAAGAGCAGTGCCATTATTGTTAACGGAAGAAAATGTACAATTGATATGAGCGCAGTTAATTATCTGCTGCTGGCAGGACGTGCGTACATAGATTTTGGAATGGATGCTTCAACTCAGTATATGACGGCTGATTCAATAGCTGTTAAGGGTAATCAGGAGATATATATGGTTCCTGCAGCTTATGTTACTCTTGCAGATGGAACAGCAGCAACCAATCCATCCAAGTCCTTAATTGTTGCGAAGCTTGATAAATTCTTTGCATACAGACTTGGCTATCTTGATACAGTGGAGCCATATGTAATTAAGAATGTTAATGGATATTATTATGCATACCTTAATTTTAAGAATAAAACAGCACAGGCAGATTATGTTAAGTGCGTTATGAGTGAGAGCTTTTTAAAGAGCGCTCTTGGCAATAAGTATAGTGCAGCTGATACAACAGACAGAGATAATCTTATGAAGATTATTAACCGAAGCCTGAACAGATTCGTAACAACGGAATCGATGATTAAGCTTAACGAGTCAGCCAGTGTTTTTACAAGTGGAACACTTATGCAGGTAAGCCAGACCGGTGAAGACCAGGTAATGGACGTGTATAATAACACTTTGGTGGATTATGCAGCAGTTAAAGAAAACTGTTCAAGCAAATACAACAGATATTCGATTCTTAAATCCTTCCTGTATGACGCAGGGGATGGAACAGAAACAGGACTTTTTGAATTCCCTGAGAGCATTAAGATAGATGGTAATTCCTATCTTTTAGATGGAGCTGACCAGCTTCCAACCATATACTCACAGAGTATTGATACAACCGCACTTAAGAATCTGGGTGACAATATAGAGCATATTAATGAGGATGCCCTTGGAACTATCGCAGCTGTTATTGTTAAGGGTAATGATTCAACCACTCTTTATAATGTTCCGGCTGCAGCAACCAGCGGAGTAATTCTTGCATATGGTGTAGATGTACAGATTGACCATGACTTTGAGGGCCTGATAATGACGGACCGCAAAATATATGTTATGAATAATGCCAGAATCTCTACAGGTACAGACAGCAAAGCAGGTCAGGCACTTGATAAATATCCTGATGTATCCAAGTACTTCTACAGCTTTAAAAATGGCAGCGAGGATGCGTCCTTTGGACAGACAGATATAAGCGATATGCTTGAATTCAACAACTGGAGAAAGAATGAGTGATAATCATGGGTAAGAACAGAAATGCAGGTATGTCTCTGGTGGAGCTTCTTGTTGTTGTGGCGATAATGGGAGTTCTTATTGGAGTCGCAACTGTAAGCTTTAATGTGGTAAAAAAATCAAATGTTACCAAAGCTGCATCCACGATAGATGATTATCTGTCTGTGTGCAGACAGAAGGCTAAGACAATTTCCGCCAATGAATGGAATGTTACCATAGAGGACGGGAAAATATCTGTGTATAAGGTAGTATCTGATGAGGAATTTGTCACAGTCCAGACAACAACACTTCCATCCAATGTTAAGATATATCTTGAGGATGAAGATGGTAACCCGACCTACATATCTGATGAGGATGTAGACGCAGTAACAATTGTTTTCAAACCCTTATCCGGAGAGGTAAAGAGTGTATATTTTACTGATGGAGGAGCCAAGCTAGGTGAAATTGACCTGACCTCCCAAAGCTTTTGTGATATAATTTCTGCGTATAAAACAGATAAACAGAAAACTGTCAGACTGTATTTTACAACAGGCAAGCATACAGTTGTTGACTAATGGAGCAGTATATGAAGGCATTAAGGCATAATGAAAAATTGAATAATAAAGGACTTTCGCTTGTTGAGGTGCTTGTTGCTCTGGCAATCAGTGGCATTGTAATGGTTGTTATTTTTGCATTCATATCCTCAGGAACGAGATTTTTCAACAAGCAGAACAATTCCATAAATCTTCAAAATGAGCTGACAGAGGTGTCCAATTCAGTTTCGGATGCATTGATGCAGGCTACTGCGTTGGAGATAGCCACCTCTACAGACCAGCTGACAATCCATACCGGAGAGTATGCTCTTGAGAGCGGTAAATATGTATTTACCACCGGCAAGGGTGCGGCAAGGCTGATATACTGGAATGGTTCGTCAGTCTATATTATGGATAAGCCTTCAGATGCTGAATTAAGTGAAAGCGAGCTGGAGGAGGGGTACTGCTATTCACACTACGTTTCATCAATTACAGTTAATATCAGTGACAGATGCAAGGTAACAGGCGGTGCCGGTGTGATATATTATTCTCAGCCTTTGATGGTAGACGTTACTGTTACAGTCTCCAACAATGGTGTAACACTTTCTGATACTAAGACGACAACAATCAGGAACACGATTAAAAATATGAAAATTGGTTCCGATATATATACATATAGGAATGGTTTCCTGCAGCATGAGTAGAAGCATATCATCTGAAATGGAGGATGGAATATGAGAAAGATAAAAAACAATCTGAAGAAAAAAGGAATATGGCAAAAGCTTAAGAGTGGTTTAATACTGGCTCTTATAGTTCTGCTTATTTCACCTTTGGTGCAGACTGCCGACGCCAGTGCAGCAAGCACCAGCTATTCGGCACAGACTACCATAGAGGGCAATTCTTCTAATAATGCTTTTGATGGTAAGCTGTATACCAGTGAAAATCCTTATAAAATCCTTGAAATAGTTACTGATAAAGGAATTGCTGAGCTGGGTTATCAGGTTGGTACAGACAATACACCAGTATCCTTTGATGATGTAAAGCTTGTATATAACCAGAAGCTTGAAAAAAATAAAGGTAGTATTCTTACTATGTGGCGTGATGCAATTAAAGGAATTAACAGCGCAGTTACTAATGTAATATTTATTACAGAGGATGGCACAGAGATTGCAGACTGGTCCTATCAGGAAAAAAACAAAAACTATGTAATTGCTGATTATGCACTTCAGCTTAAGGATGGTACTAAATGCTATGGTAAGGACCGTAATATATTCGCAAGGGGTCTTTTTGGTGCAGACAACAATATGCTGGATGCTATGGAGGTAACTGTAGTTGAGGCTAAGGACGTAACTGTCGATATGCTGAATCAGTATGACCCACAGCTTATATATATTCACGTAATTGAACATGACCAGTGCTCAAATATATATAACACCATGGTGGAATATAAGAATAAATATCCGCAGCTCATATCAGATAACAGATATACTGCAAAAGTAAATACTAACAAGACTAAGGATGTAACTGCAGATGTTGCAATGGAGATATATCTTAGAAGTGTGACGGACGATTATAAGAATGGAATAAGCTCATTAATTCTTGAAAGAGCAGTTGATAAGGCCGCTGATTACAGTGATACAAAGAATCTTGGAAGACTTATGAGCCTTAATTATTCAGTTTTACCAGAGACCTTTATAAGTGAATTCGCTGCTGATTATAATGATGTAAGCTGGAGTGGTAAGGAAATGACACTTCATGGTTCCAAGGGCTCGGTGTACATTAATGGCAATACCGGAGACTGGACCATATCCTATGACTGTTATATGCCTAGCTATTGTAGCAATAAAAGATGTACTGTAACAAGCTACCGTATTACAGGTACTCTCAGCTGGAGTGACTCCATGTTCTACTATAGTCCTCTTAACTGTCCTGTTGTGCATAATCATTATGGGAATGGAAACATTTATAATACATGGTCAGGCAGCTGGTATTCACAGTATCCATATTTTACTGAAGCTAAGAGTAAATACATAAGGGGCAGAGTTTTCTTCTTTAACAGTGACAATGCCATGGATAAAAATCTGCTTACAGGAACAACCTACAATACAGATACCAGATATGCTTACAATAATGAATTTGTCTATCAGACAGAATTTAGTCAGGTTGATAATGGAAACAGCTCACAGGCTAATATAGACCTGGTACACTATATTATTGGTGATGTTGGCAAGCACAAGATATACACACCTATATATGTATTGGAAATACAGCCATCAGGTGCATATGCATATAATTCGTATGCAGGAGTTAAAAAGATACTGTCATATCTTAACTGCTCAGAAAAGGGCATTACTGAAAGAAACTATACAGATTATGTAAAGGTTAAATCGGTTGCATCTAACGGATTTAACGGAATGAATGATGATTTGATAGAAAGCTATGACCTTGTTATTGTTGGAACCAATAATGTAGTGGATGGAACTACATATTTTAAATCGAATTATGCACTGTATACAACAGATGGATATTCGACGGTAGTTGACCCTAATCATAAGAGTGGCTGGGATAAGGTTAATCTTCCTGTACCGGGCAATGACCTGACAACTAATGCATATAATAAGCTTACAGCTTATGCGGCAGCCGGAAAGCCAATGGTTATTTCTGATGATATTGCTAATAAGGTTACCTCAAAGGTTGCTGATAATACAAAGATTGCAGGGCTGTCAGCTCTTACAGCTAATGATAATGTAATTAAAGAGAGCATCAGCAAAAAGCTTACGCTTGTTAACAGACCTGTAATTGATATAGATGGCTATGATGTAAAATATACTAATGCAGGAGTTGCTATTCCGAATGTAGACGCAGCAAGCGTTGAATCCGGCAAGTTGGTGGTATCCGGTAAGCTTATATCCAATCTTGGTGAGCTCCACACCTATACAGCAGCAATATATGTAGACCGTGATGGTGATGGTCTGTATGAGGGCGCTAAGGACCAGATATGGACTTCAGGAGCTAATAAGATTACTGAGGAAACAGGCTTTAGGTATACAGTAACAATACCTGAAGAGATAACAACCTATGCAAGATTCAAGTTTGTTGTTACAGATGAGAATGGTAATGCAGCCGAGACCGAGAGTGCCTTTATATTTGAAGTACCGGAGGATAAGATTAAGCCGGTAAGTATATTACAGATAAGACCAAAGTATGCTACCAATCTTGATATGACAGACAGCTACTTTATTGATAAGCTTTTTAATGTTAACAAGAGTATAACAGGTCTTGAAATTGTTAATGCAGACAGCGTGGATATGGCTGCATTGGTAAAGATGTGCAACACTGCAAAGAACAGTGGTAAGGGCAATCCGTTAATGAAATATACTATGATTGCTATTGGATTCATTAATGCATATGGCAACTGGTATGATGAAACTGGTACATGGGTTGACAGAATCAGTGACCCAGTAACAATTCAGTATCTGAAAGAATATATAGAGGCTGATAAGATTGTACTCCTTTCACATGATACTGTACCTGTACTTGAAGACAGATGGGAGTTCGGATATGTTCCACCAGAACTTGGAAGTACATTGATTCAGTATATGGGTATGAAGTACGATGGAAAAGGTATATATCAGTATACAGCACCATGTATTGCCAGAATTGCCTTTGGCGGTTCTGCTCAGTATGGAAATAACACAAATCAGTATAATGGAGCTGCTAATATGGCCGCCTCGACCAAGATTGCTGACAGCCGGTATCATGGCTCAAAATGGGTTAGTACCGGATGGAATAATGGATATTATAAGTATTACACCGGATGGGAGTATGAGACTACAACATCTGCCAAGCAGCTTAATGAGGGACAGGTAACTCAGTTCCCATACAATATACCAGAGACACTTGATGTTGGTACTACACATTGGCAGTACTTTACATTAGGGCTGGAAAATGATACGAAGACAGATGATGATGACGTAGTTGTATGGTATACACTTAATTCAGATGGCGGAGAGTATTCATATATATATAATTATATGGGGCAGGATGCCGTTAACGATTATTACATCTATTCTAAGGGTAATATCGTGTACACTGGTTCCGGACATTCAGGAGCTACCAACAGTGAGAGAATGCTTTTCGTTAATACTATTGTAAGGGCATTAAAGGCTGCTAATAATCCACCGGCAGTTACTGTTGATAATGGAGAACTTGTAGGCGAAAATGCATACCAGATAGATATACTTGGTGATGAAACTGAGCTTCCTGAAATTGACTTTACACCATCAGACCCTGATGAGGGATTTGATACCTCCTATGAATTCAAGGAATGTAAGGTATACTGGGTTAATGCTGATGGAGAATATGTTCTTTTGGAAACCTACTCAGTAGACGGCAAGAATCCTGTTAAGAACAGAGTTCAGACAATTCTTAATCTGCAGGATGAGAAATACAGGGATTTGGTAACTATTTCAGGCGAGAATAACAATTTTGTTATTGAGGTTTCAGATGGAAAGGATACATCCTCTACAACCGTTAATGTCAAGGTACATGAGCTGTTTGACCTGGACTAATAATTTATAAAAAATTAATAATTCAATTATTAACCGGATGCCATTATCGTGATAAGATAATGGCATCTGTTTTTTTCACCGGGGAAGTCCACATCAATCCATTATAAAGATAATAAAGAAATGTTTGACAATCTTGATAGTGAAACATACAATATTATTAGTGAAATGACCAATGGTATGTTGCCTGAATGGCGTAATAAGAAAGGCGGTGAGAATATGCTCAGAGGATTGGAAGAAATTCGTGAGGAAGGTCGTGAGGAAGGCGAGCTTTTGACAACCATTCGATTTGCCAGAAAGCTTATTGTTAAGAATATGTCAATTCCAATGATTGCAGCGGAACTGGAGACTTCTGAAGATACAATTACAAGAATCAGAGAAATAGTAAAAGAACATCCGGAGTATTCTGCTGAACAGATATATTCTGAGATATAATATAGTGTTTTATCCTTTCTGCTAATTACCGGGGGAAATATATTGGAGGTAATTATATGGTAGGTAAGGTTTACACAGCAGCGGTAGCTGGAGTCAATGCACAACTTATTGAGGTTGAGGCTGACATTACCGCAGGAATTCCTTCTTTTGATCTGACCGGCAATCTTGGCGGGACAGCAAGAGAGGCTAAAGAGCGGGTGAGAACCGCGCTTCGTAATTCGAGAATCCGAATGAATCCATCAAGAATTACAATTAATATGGCACCAGCCAATATTCGCAAGGAGGGGCCTCATTATGACCTTGCAATTGCTGTTTCTGTCCTTTGCGCAGCAGGAGTAGTGGACAGGGAGCATACAGAGAATATACTTTTTGCAGGTGAACTGGGACTGGATGGAAGAATTAATCCGGTAAGCGCTATTCTGCCAATGGTAATGTGTGCAGAGAGCAGGAGGCTTAAATGCTGCATAGTACCATATGCTAACAGACTTGAGGCATCCTACGTTAAGGGTGTTAAGGTTATTGGAGTAAAATCTCTGTCACAGTGCGTCGGTTACCTGAGAGGTAATATTGACATTGAAGCCTCAAGAATGGAATACAGCAGTGAGAGAGTTAATAATGAAGGACCGGATTTTGCTGATATTCACGGACAGATTGGACTTAAACGGGCTGCAATGGTAGCAGCAGCTTCAATGCATAATCTGCTGATGATTGGACCGCCGGGTTCAGGCAAAACAATGATTGCCAACAGAATTCCAACTATTCTTCCGGAACTGACAATGGAGCAGAGTATTGACATTTCAAGAGTGTACAGCGTGGCAGGACTTTTGGGAGAGGGTGAACCTTTTGTTACAAGAAGACCGGTGCGGATGCCTAACAGTACAATAACTCCAACTGCAATGGCCGGTGGAGGAATGAATCCAATGCCTGGTGAGATGAGTCTTGCGGAGCATGGTGTTCTTTTTCTGGATGAATTCAATCTTTTTCCGGTTAATACAATAGAGACCCTTAGAATTCCCATGGAGACCAAGCGTATTTTGGTTAACAGGGTACACGGGGTGTATGAATATCCGGCGGATTTCATGCTTGTAGCAGCTATGAACGTAA
>CAYTWF010000044.1:0-26579 GCA_964441705.1 uncultured Butyrivibrio sp. | reverse complement strand
AAAATAAGTCTATAGCCTCTATGATTGAGGTCTATAAACTTATAATACGAGGAGAATTATGATACTAAGAGTTCCACATTATTTTATGAATTTTAAATGTACAGCGTCAGAATGCAAAGATAACTGCTGCAAAGGTGGTTGGGAAATAGATATTGATGAAGATACCTATAATTATTACAACAGTCTGAGCGGCTGTGTAGGAGATGAGCTTAGAGCAGCGATGACACAGGCAGAGGATTCTGATGAACATTGCTTTATATTGCGGGATGGACAATGCCCCTTTCTTAATGAAAGGGGTCTTTGTGGATTGTACGAAAGAGTTGGAGAGGAACATCTTGGAGTTGTCTGTACTCAGTTTCCAAGATTTTCTGAGTACTATGGCAGCGTGAAAGAAACTGGCATTGGTCTTGCCTGTGAGGAGGCTGAACGAATTATTTTTCGGGACAGGGAGCCTTGGCGGCTGGTTGAGAATGAGCTTGATGAGCTTGAGACTGATGATGAGGAGTATGATTGCGAGCTTGCCCCACATTTATGGAGGGCAAGGCAGATATGCGCGGGGATAATTGATGGTGAAGGCAGTATTGGTCAAAAGCTGGCGTGTATGATTGAATATGCAAGAAAGCTGCAGGATGCAGTTAATGATAACGATTATGACAGAATTGATGAATGTACATGGGATATTCATGGAACGGTTGTCAGGTCTGACTCTGCAAGAACAGATATTGAGGCGGTATTGGCGGCATACGGTGAGCTTGAGGTTCTTGGCGAGGGCTGGACAGAGGCACTGGACAGTGTATATGAGGTGCTTCATAGTGACCGCATGACGGATGAGGAATATCTGGCAGTATTTGAGAGGCTTGATATATGCCTTGGAGAACGTGAGGCAGAGTACAGGAATCTCTTAAAATATTATTTGTTCAGGTATTTTATGGAGGCTGCCTATGACCATGATGTATTTGGTAAGCTTCAGCTTATGGCTACCAATTACCTTGTAATAAGGGAAATGGATGCAGTAAGATTTATTGAGAACGGGGAGAACTTTTCCTTTCAGGACAGAATTGATGTGGTTCATATTTTTTCCAGGGAGGTTGAGTATTCAGAGGACAATCTGGAGACACTGGCAGAGGAGTTTATGTTTGACGAGGTGTTTAAGGCCAAGAGACTTGTTGGGATAGTTCTTGTCTGAAAAGTAAAATGTAATAAAAATGCGTTTTGATGTAAAAATTAATACAAAAAATATGAATAATCTATGCTACACTATTTAATATATAAACAGAAAGGAAAAAACGAAAATGAGAAAATTGTGTAGCAAAACGAAAAAAACTATTGCTGCTGTTGTAGCACTCAGTATGGCACTTATGTTGATGCCGGGTCTGTGCACACTGGCAGCAGAAAAAGGCACTGCCTACGAGCTTGAGGGCGGCGCAACACCAGGAAATGCATCACCGGGAGAAGCTGTAACGGAGGAGACTTCAACGGAAGCACCAACAACAGAAGCACCAACAACAGTAGCGCCAACACAGGCACCAACAACGGCAGCACCAACACAGGAGCCAACAACTGCAGTGCAGACACAGGCACCAGAGGTTGTTAAACCGGAAATTGTTGTCGAACCAGCTAAGGTTGTCAACACAGCTGTTCAGGAGATGACATCTGTTTCAACTAAGGATGTAGCTGTTGTTTCAAGTGAAGCAAAGACTTTGACAGCCAATGTGTTCTCTACGATGAAGGACAAGTCCAAAAACCTTACAATTGGAGTTGTTAATGACAAAAATGAGCTTCAATATTCATGGACTTTTGCAAGCTCAACAATAAAGGATACAACAAAGGCAGTAGACCTTTCAATTTCTTTTGATAATAAAATGCAGAGTAAGGTTGAAAAGGTGGTAGGTACTGCTGATGCGTTATATATTAATTTCGCATACCATGGAACACTCCCTGGACCTGCAACTATCAAGACATATGTTGGCGATAAATATGCTGACGGTGAGACAATATATTTATATTACTTTGATGAGGAACAGAATAAGGTATTAATGGTTGGAAATGGTGCGCTTAAGGTGAAAGACGGATACGTTGAGTATACAATTACGCATTGCTCAACATATTTTGTTTCTGAGAAGAAGTTAAATGTTGAAAAAGACAAGGCTTCTTTAAATGACCCATCAAAGCTTGTTACTCAGATTACAGATAAGGACATACCTTCAGGAGACAGAAATCTTACATGGTATTATGTGATGGTTCTTGCTGCAACAGCTGTTATAATTGCAGGTGCTGTAGTTGTAGATATTAAGAAGAGAAAAATAACAGAATAATATAAGCTAATCCCTGTATAAATATTTTTTTGTACAGGGATTATTTTATTCAATATGAGAACGTGTATTCAGCAAAGCGACAACTGCGAAAAATAAAGGGGTTGTTACAGCCTGATTAATGTTAACAAAAGCCTGTAATATGTAGCATATCATAGCAGAAATAAGAGCGATGGTAACAGGGGTGTGCCTGGATTTAATAAATCTTCGAATTGTTGAGGCAAGTATTCCAACATAAGCGGATAAACCGGTAATGCCCAAAGTCATAAGGTACTGAATATATTCATTATGAGCATTATCATACATTTCAAAACCGCCATTAAGTATATCATTAAGAAAATACTGGCTGACAATAAAACCATAGCTGTCGGGTCCACATCCAAATAGCTTTAAAGGGAAATTGTAGTTATTAATATAACATTTTATTGAACGTATCCATATAAAACCACGATTAGTTCCCCAGGAATCATTAAATACAAGCAGATTAGATAGAGTACTGTCAGCACCGCTTATATTAAGGTACAGGATATATATAAATATAATGAAAAACAACGTCAGCGAGAAAAAAATAAGTATTTTTTTATCCACCTCAAATCGAGAAGCTTTGCGCCTGTGCATTATATAAGAATATATTAGAAGAAAAATTATCAATAAAATAATCAGGTAAAATCGTGGATTGGTCATAATAAACAGATTTATTGAATCCACCAGTCTGGTTGATTTGGATACAACATATATAAGACCCACAATTCTGGCTGATGTAAACCATAGAACCAGCATGCCCCAATAATAGCACAGCTTTTTGTAGGAGGTGCAGAAAATATATCCACAGATAATTGCTGTGGCAATGGAGATTATACCGCTGTCACTATTTCCTACAATTATTCCCATAAAAGCAATAACAGATGTAAAGCCATAGAATAGCCTGCTCCTTATACTGCATGAATTGGTAAACATTATTAAGCTGACAGGCAGAGTTATTGCGAAAAAACTGCTGTATATATTGGTATGACCAAGCGTTGATATAAAGTAATCATGCTGATAGTAAACCATGGTGGAATATATATGTAGTGGGTCAATACCGCAAAAATTCAGTATACCCAAAATTGCAACAGGTGTTCCGCCACACATGATAATAATACATATTTTTTCACTGAGGGTACCTGTTCCTGTAATAATAAAATAACATGCGCAGACAGCCACAATTGTAATCAGTCCGAACAAACGACCTGATGTTCCGAACAGAGCATTGGACCGGTATTCTGAAAGCAGAAATGAAATCAGATTAATGCCTAGAAAAATCAGTATCCATATATCAGTGGACCTCAATTGAAATGGCTTGAAATTGAAAATAAAGTACATTATTGCAGCAACTAAAAATAACAGTGTAAAAGCGACGAAAAGTGTTCTTTTAGTGGTTACTACATCAAATAAATAATTATGTAAAACAACAGGCAGTATTATAAATATACAAATAAGATATGGATAAAAAATTAATTTGGAGTATTTTAATGATTTCATAATGTACCTTCTCGTATGGAAAGATTTTATATGTATTATATATGAATTAATCATTGATAACAATATACTTCCGCATGAAGTAAATGTAATTATATTTAATTTAATTCAAAGATAATATTATACAAAGTCCAGACAGTAGTTAACATGTCTGAACTTTATACATATTGCATAAAACCACAACTCTGATTCTATGCAACCTATACAAAATTAACAATGAAATGCATTTTTGGGGTTGACGTTTCATATACTAAATGATATATTGTATTTATCAGTTAGATGGATTGTTACCGAATTCCCGGGCAAGACCAACATGACACGATTTATTTATAGTTAATTTACTAGGAATAAGGTGGTTGTCGATGTTGGCTTTTTTTATTTCATAGAAAGGATTGCTGGGAATGTCCCGGACAGAAGGGTAAGACAGAGTGGTTATTACAAAGGTTATTAATAATAACGTTGTCAGTACTATTGATGATAAGGGACGGGAACTAATCCTGATGGGCTGTGGAGTTGGCTTTCAGAAGAAGCCGGGCGATTCAATTGATGATAATAAGATAGAGAAGAGATTCAGGCTTGATTCCAGTCGGGACACGAGGCAGTTCGCAGATATAATTGAGGACATGCCAATAGAGCACCTTAGAATATCCTCTGAGATTATCACATATGCCAAGAGCGTTTTGAAGGCTGAGTTTGCAAGAAGTGTGTATATTACACTTACGGACCATATTAACTTTGCACTTGTGCGCCACGCCAAAGGAATTGACTTTACCAATCAGCTGTATTGGGAGATTAAGAGGTTTTATCCTGAGGAATACAAGGTTGGCGTTAGAGCATTGGAGATGATTAAGGATTCACTTGGAGTAGAGCTTCCAAGAGATGAAGGCGCATCTATAGCAATGCACTTTGTTAATGCACAGATGGAGGCTCCGAATATGGGAGATACCATCAAGACGACAAAGCTGATTCAGAATGCTATGAACATTGTCAGGTTCCATTTTAACATTGAACTGGATACAGAGACTATTCAGTATAACAGGTTCGTGGTTCACTTGAAGTCTTTTGCCCAGAGGATATTTAATGGTACACCGGTCAATGACACGGATGACACTGCTTTCAAAGTAATGGCTGCTGCATACCCGGAAGATTTAAAGTGTGCAGACAAGATTGGCAAATACATTCGCGGAGAATTTGGATATGATATCTCCAATGAAGAGAAGATGTATCTGCTGATTCATATTAACAGAATAAGATCATAACAGAATAATCATAATAACAAGGGATTGTTACGTTAATTCGGCAAGACCCGGAGGTTATTTACCAAAGTATTTTTATGTACATGGTGATAACTTCCGGGTCTTTGCGTTTCTATAGAGCATTATAAGAATCTTCAACCTGCGGGTTTTAGAGATATATGAAAAAAGAGGATTTCCAATAAAGGAGGAAAAAAACATGGCAAGTAAGTATGATGGATTATCAAGAATTATCCTTCAGAACATCGGGGGCAAAGAGAACATTATAAGTGTTGCCCATTGTATCACAAGACTTCGTTTTAAATTAAAGGACGAGTCAAAATGTCAGACAGACGTACTAAAGAATACAGATGGTGTAGTTACGGTAATGCAAAGTGGCGGACAGTATCAGGTGGTTATCGGCAACCACGTTCCTGATGTGTATGCAGCATTTTGCGATATTGCTCATATTCAGGGCTCTATGGAATCAGATGATGCCGGTTCAGGCAAAAAAATGGGTGCAGGAGCAGCACTTATTGACATTATTTCAGGTGTGTTCCAGCCAATTCTGCCAGTACTTTGTGCAGCTGGTATAATTAAAGGCCTTTTGGCTTTATTCGCATTTTTTAACTGGGTTCCAACAGATAGCGGAACATATCAGATTCTTTACTCAGTAGCAGATGGCTTCTTCTATTTCCTGCCAATTATGCTTGGTATCTCAGCGGCAGAGAAGTTTAAGATTAACAAGTACGTAGGCGGTGCAATTGGTATTGCACTTTGTTATCCGGCAATTGTAGCATTTACAAGTGGCGGAACAGCGCTGGGAACTATTTTCTCAGGTGTGGCCAACGGATTATTTGAGATGTCATATTTTACCAAATTCCTGGGAATACCTGTTATTTTCCCGGCAAGTGGATATACACAGTCAGTTGTACCTGTAATTGTGGCAGTATTTGTTGCTTCCAAGTTCTACAAGCTGTTTAAGAAGGTTCTCCCTTCAGTAATCAGCAACTTTATTACACCAATGCTTACACTGCTTATTACAATTCCACTTACATTTATTGTTATCGGACCTATCACATCACTTCTGTGTAACCTTGTTGGAGCAGGTATTGGCGCTCTTTATGAGATTCCTGTTATTGGTGGAGCTGTTACAGGTCTTGCAATTGGAGGACTTTGGCAGGTACTTGTTATCTTCGGTGTCCACTGGGGACTTGTACCTATTGCAATGATTAACTATGGCAACCTTGGCTATGACAAGGTGCTTTCACCTTATTTTGTAGTATCCTTTGCACAGACAATGATAGTACTTGCAATGGTAATTAAGACTAAGGACAAGAAGCTTAGAGAGCTTGGTATCCCGGCATTTATCTCAGGTCTTTTCGGTGTTACAGAGCCTGCAATCTATGGTGTTACACTTCCTAAAAAGAAACCGTTTATTCTTTCATGTATCGGTGGTGCCATTGGTGGTGCGGTAGTTGGTTTTGCCGGAGCCAAATCATTTACAATGGGTGGTCTTGGCCTGTTCGGACTTCCAAGCTTTATTGACCCGATAACTAAAGATTCTTCAAGTATGATATGGATTCTTATTGCACTTGCTGTTACAATAGTAGTATCATTTGCACTTGGTATGCTTTTCTACAAGGATGAGGCGCCTGTAACTGCAGCAGCTGGTGAGGGAAGCGCAGCCGGAGCGGTTCCGGTAAAGGAAGCACGTGACAAGGATTCAGTAGTTGGAGCTCCAGTAGCTGGCAAGGTAATTCCTCTTTCAGAGGTAGAGGATGGTGCTTTTGCATCAGAGGCACTTGGCAAAGGAATGGCCATTATTCCTTCAGAGGGAAAAATATATGCACCATGTGATGGTACAATATCAGCATTTTTCCCAACAGGACATGCACTTGGTCTTGAAACGGAGGATGGCGTAGAGATTCTTATTCATGTAGGACTTGATACAGTATCTCTTAACGGTGAAGGCTTTAATAAGAAGGCAGAGCTTGGCAATAAGGTTAAAAAGGGTGACCTCCTTCTTGAATTTGATATGGAGACAATTAAGGCGGCTGGACTTAGCACAACAACACCTGTAATCATTACTAATACTGATGATTTTGCAGAGGTTATTCCAATAACATCAGGAGAAGTCAGACCTGGGGATACAGTAATTACAGTTATGTAAATAATATAATGGGCGGACTTAAGTGTCCGCCACCATAGGAGGAGAATGCACTATGATATATGATGGAAAAACAGCATCACAAGGGATTGCAATAGGCAAAATAGTAGTACTTAATAAAGCGGACAAGGTGGTAAGACGTAATCGAGTTGAGGATTCTGAAAGTGAAATTGCCCGTTTTGAAGAAGCGAAGTCAAAAGCGGTGGCACAGCTTGCGGCGTTGTATGACAAGGCGGTCAGTGAGATTGGTGAGACCAGTGCGGCAATATTTGAAGTTCATCAGATGATGCTTGAGGATGAAGATTACACGGATTCTATTTTGAACATTATTAAGACTCAGAAGGTCAATGCAGAGTATGCTGTTGCTACAACAGGAGATAATTTTTCACAGATGTTTGCTTCTATGGATGATGAATACATGAAGGAACGTGCGGCAGATGTAAAAGATATTTCAGAGCGTGTTGTATCCATATTGAATAGTGCAGAAGACGGCAGCGGCACAATTAACGAGCCGTCAATAATTGTGGCTGATGACCTGGCTCCAAGTGAGACAGTTCAGCTTGATAAGGAAAAGGTCCTCGCCTTTGTTACACGCAAGGGTTCCACCAATTCCCACACCGCTATTCTTGCAAGAACAATGAATATCCCTGCGCTTGTAGGTGTTCCAGTACCTGAGGATTCAGAGGGCAAAATGGCAATTGTAAATGGTTTCGACGGCCAGTTTATAATTGAACCTGATGAGAGCCAACTGGAGGAGTTTACAGCCAAAAGAGATGCCGAATTAGAGAAGCAGAAGCTTCTTCTCGAACTTAAGGGACAGCCAACTGTCACTAAGTCCGGTCGCGAGATCAAACTATATGCTAATGTAGGTGGAGTTGGTGACATTGGGGCAGTCCACAAAAATGATGGAGGAGGAATTGGTCTTTTTAGAAGCGAGTTCCTTTATCTTGAAAAAGAAGATTACCCAACAGAAAATGAGCAGTTCCAGATATACAAGCAGGTTGCGGAGATGATGGCAGGTAAAAAGGTTATTATCAGAACCCTTGATATCGGAGCAGATAAACAGATTGGCTATTTTAACCTTGATAAGGAAGATAATCCGGCACTTGGATATCGTGCTATCAGAATCTGCCTTACAAGGGAAGAGATTTTTAGAACACAGTTAAGAGCATTATATCGTGCCAGCGCATATGGCAACATAGCAATTATGATACCAATGATAGCATCCCTGTGGGAGGTTGTGAAGGCAAAAGAAATTGCAGCCTCTGTAAGAGAAGAGCTGGAAAGCGAGGGAATCACAATTGGTGCTGTTGAGTTCGGAATTATGGTAGAGACTCCGGCAGCAGTTATGATTGCAGATGAGCTTGCGGCAGAGGTGGATTTTTTCAGCATTGGAACCAACGACCTTACCCAGTACACACTGGCAATAGATCGTCAGAATCCTAAGCTGGATATGTTCTACAACCCACATCATCCAGCGGTGCTTCGCCTTATTAAAATGACAATTGAGGCAGCTCACCGGGCAGGAATCTGGGCAGGAATCTGCGGAGAGCTTGGAGCAGACCTTGAGCTTACAAGAACCTTTGTTGAGATGGGTGTTGATGAGCTTTCAGTATCACCTGGCAAGATTTTACCTATAAGAAAAGCAATCCGTGATATGGATTAATCATGCTAAAAAAGAAAGGAAAAAAATAAAATGAAACAGTTAAAAGAAGATTTTCTCTGGGGCGGCGCAACAGCTGCCAACCAGTTCGAGGGCGCATGGGATGTTGATGGCAAGGGTGCATCAGTATCAGATATGTGTACCAATGGTTCCCATACATCACCAAAGCGTATTACACAGACAATAGAGGAGGGTACTTTGTATCCAAGTCATGAGGCTATTGATTTCTATCATCACTATAAGGAGGATATTGCTCTTTTTGCGGAGATGGGATTTAAGACCTTCCGTCTGTCAATTGCATGGACAAGAATATTCCCTACAGGCATGGAAAGCGAGCCTAATGAAAAGGGACTGGCCTTCTATGATGCAGTATTTGATGAGTGTGCAAAGTACAATATTGAACCTCTTGTTACAATCTCACATTATGAGATGCCATATGCTCTTGTTGAAAAATACAATGGCTGGGAAGGCAGAGAGTGTATTGAATATTTTATGAATTACTGTAAGGCTATTTTTGCCAGATATCAGAACAAGGTTAAATACTGGCTGACCTTTAACGAGATTAATGCCGGAACAATGCCAATGGGCAACGTGCTTTCACTTGGCACTGTTAAGGGCTACACAGGACCAATTACCAAGGTTCCTGACAATCCACAGGCGCGTTTCCAGGGACTTCATCATCAGTTTGTTGCAAGTGCCAAGGCAGTTATCTATGCCCACGAGAATTATCCACAGTTCAAGCTTGGCAACATGATATGCTTTGTTACATCATATCCTGGAACCTGTAATCCGGATGATATAATTGCCTGCCAGGAGCAGATGAGAATTATGAACTGGTTCTGTTCGGACGTTCAGGTAAGAGGAGAGTATCCTGCATATATTTGGAGATATTTTGAGAAAAACAACATTAATGTTAAAATGGAGGATGGTGACGTCCAGCTGTTAAAGGAGGGTACAGTTGATTATTATACTTTCAGCTATTATATGAGCAACTGTGTATCACTTGACCCTAACGCTGCTGCTATAGAGGGCAACATTACAGGTGGTCTTAAGAATCCTTACCTTGAGGCAAGTGACTGGGGCTGGCAGATTGACCCTAAGGGACTTCGTTATACTCTTAACGAAATTTATGACAGATATCGCATACCTCTTATGGTTGTTGAAAATGGCCTTGGTGCATATGACAAGCTTGAAGAGGATGGAACAATTAATGATACCTACAGAATTGACTATCTGAAAAAACACATTGAACAGATGGAAGAGGCGGTTGCGGATGGTGTTGACCTTATGGGCTACACTCCATGGGGCTGCATTGACCTTGTAAGTGCCTCAACGGGTGAGATGGCTAAGCGTTATGGTTTTATCTATGTTGAGAAGTATGATGATGGAACCGGTTCGCTTGCCAGAAGACGTAAGAAATCCTTTGACTGGTATAAGAACGTAATTAGAACAAATGGAAAAGAGTTATAATTGATGAGTAAAAAACTTGTATTTGTAGATATTGATGGAACACTTTTAGATTTTAATTCACAGCTTCCAGCGTCTGCTGCACGGGCAATTGCTATTGCCCGTGACAACGGACACCGTGTGTATATTGCTACGGGACGCTGCAAGCCGGAGATATATACGGATGTGCTGGAGATAGGCTTTGATGGTGTTGTCGCTTCAAGTGGTGCACATGTTGAGACTGACGGAACAATTATTTCTGGCAAATATGTTCCAGTGGATGTACTTAAGCGTTCTATTGATTATTTTCAACAGCATAATATTGAGTTCAGTCTTGAGGGTGCGCATGAGGTGCTTATGAGTCCGGACTACATTAACCGTATGAGAATTATCACTGGTGGAGCCATTGGTGATAACATGCTGGGACGTCTTGCTGCAACTATGCGTGTGGCAGATAATTATATTGTGGACGATATTAATAAAATGTGCATAATTACCCCCGCTGATGTCGATATGGAGGATATTATTGACAAGCTTGGGGCATACTTTGATTTTGATGGTTCAAGTATCAGTGTGGAGGCTAACGGATTCTGTGAGCTGACCATGAAGGGTATTGATAAGGCGTATGGAATCAAGGTTCTTGAGCAGTATTATGGAATAAATCATGACTGCACAATTGCAATTGGTGATTCATCCAATGACAGGGCGATGCTTGCATATGCAGGCTGCAGTGTGGCAATGGGCAATGCAAATGACAGTATTAAGGCGATTGCCAATTATGTAACAGCCCATGTTAATGATGACGGGTTATACAAAGCCTTTCGTCATCTTGAACTTATATAGTCTTCCCTCCTTGAATTAATTCGCAATAGATGATAAAATAAATTTTCGCGATATTTTGTAATTAATTTATTGGAGGTATTTATGGAAAAGAAAAGAAGCAGCTTTACCGGTGGAATAGGATTCGTTCTTGCAGCAGCCGGAAGTGCTGTTGGACTTGGTAATTTATGGAGGTTCCCTTACCTGGCAGCTCAATATGGTGGAGGAATCTTTATTCTTGTATATATTATTCTTGCAGTTACTTTTGGATTTGCTCTTTTGACAACTGAGATAGCTATTGGACGAAAGACTGGTGTCAGTCCAATTATGGCTTATGGAAGACTGGATAAAAGATTTAAATTCCTAGGATATATTGCATCTATTGTACCTATGCTGATTCTGCCCTACTACAGTGTAATTGGCGGATGGCTTATCAAGTATATTACTGTATATTTTACAGGTAATTCAGCAGCTGCAGCAGCGGACAGCTATTTTACAGGGTTTATTGGCAGTGAAATTTCACCGCTTGTATTTTTTGGAATATTTCTTCTGCTGACTGCAGTTATTGTAGCAACAGGCGTTGAAAAGGGTATTGAAAAGGTTAGCAAGGTGCTTATGCCTGTGCTTTTTGTGCTTATAGTTGGCGTATGTGTGTATGTACTGCGCATGCCGGGCTCTCTTGCAGGTGTTAAGTTCTACCTTATGCCTGATTTTACCAAATTCTCGTTCAAAACAGTGTGTGCGGCTATGGGACAGCTGTTTTATTCAATGAGCATAGCTATGGGTATTATGATTACCTATGGTTCCTATACAAGTAAGGAGGTCAGCCTTACAAAATCTGTTAATCAGATTGAGATTTTCGATACTATAATTGCTTTGCTTGCGGGACTTATGGTTATTCCTACTGTATACATGTTCAGTGGGGAGACCGGAATGAATGCAAGTGGTCCGGGACTTATGTTTATCTCTCTGCCTAAGATTTTTGGTCAGATGGCAGGTGGAAGAGCTATTGGAGCGGTATTTTTTATCCTCGTTTTCTTTGCGGCATTAACCAGCTCCGTTTCAATTATGGAAGCAATTGTATCGTCGCTGATGGACCGGTTCAAAATATCCCGTATCAAGGCGTGCATAATTACCTTTGGAATCAGTATTTTGCTTGGGGTTCCGTCCTCACTTGGAAATGGCCTTTGGGCGAATATTAAGGTTCTAGGAATGGATTTTCTTACGTTCTTTGATTATTTCAGCAATAGTGTGCTTATGCCGATTGTTGCATTCTGTACCTGCCTTCTTGTTGGATGGTTTGTGGGTACTAGAACTGTGACTGACGAGGTTACACGTAATGGTGAAAGATTTGGTAGAAAACACATATACTATGTTATGGTGAAGTTCGTAGCACCGGTGCTGCTGCTGATAATACTGGTGGTATATTCGCTGGCGCAGTTTAAAATATTGACAATATAAAGGATACACATTAATGAAGAGAAGAATAATAACATTACTGGTTACGCTTGTAACTATAGCTGTTCTAACAGGCTGTCGTAAATCGCAGAGAGAGGCCCTTGATTATGAGCAGGAGACTAACAGTGACCAAATAGCAATCGATTTGTCAGATAATCCATTCTATATGAGCAAAATACAGGGTTATGAATATGCTCAGGCTGCACAGATTAAATATACGTCTAAAGTAACTAATACAGTTAAGCATGCAAGAGTATTACTCCCGGCAGACTATGATGAAGACAGGGAGTATCCTGTGCTGTATCTGCTTCATGGATGGGGAGGCAGTGATAAGACCTGGCTTAACAAGGAAGCTGATATAATTATTCAGAATCTATTTTATCTTAAGAATGTACCTGAGATGATTGTTGTGTTTCCTAACAGCTGTGTTAATGATGTTGAGAGCGTTGATGGAATGGATTTCCTTGAAGCATCAAGGATATATGACCTCACAGAGCAGGACTTGATTACAAGTCTTATGCCGTATATCAATGAGCACTATTCTGTTAAAGAGGGTCGCGATAATACGGCAATTGCAGGATATTCCCTTGGTGGCAAGGAAAGCTTATTTACAGCCTTTGCACATCAGGATATATTTGGGTATGTTGGAGCTTTTTCGGCTGTCAGCCCAATTCCAGATAGTAATGGGAATGGATATGCACCTGTACTTGATGACCTTGTGATAGACCCACAGTATGGTGGATTTCATTATGTATTAATTAATGTTGGGGTGGATGACCCTTATATAGAAGGCACTTATGTTATTGAGGAAGCACTCACAAGAAATAATATTCCATATACCAGTTATTTTATGGAGGGTGAGCATGAGAACAGTGTATGGCAGAATGCATTGTACAACTTTATGCAGCATATATTTATTGAATAGAAGGACTTGATGGTATAATACAGAACTTAGAATTAGAAGAAGGATTAGTAGCTTACCAATGTGTGAGCTACTAATCCTCCTTTATTAATATAGCTAGGCTGTGATGATATGTTTTTTGACCTAAGATGCCGATGACGTTCTACGTACTTTGTTCTATTCTCTGCCGTCCCAGCAGTAAGTACAAAGCTTGCACTTGTCAATTCCTACTGCATCCAGCATATCGTCAAGTCTGTTAAATCTTAATGTAGTGAAATTAAGCTCCTTGCGAATCTCTTCAACCATCTGCTCGTACTTCTCTGATTCAGGGTCTGCATATTCCTGTAAAACCTCGTCTGTTACTTTGCCATTCTCCAGACGCTCGATAACACGTCTTGATATAAGGTCCATTTCTGAGGATGAACGTGAGAAATTAAGGTACTTGCAGCCATACAGAAGTGGAGGGCAGGCTGGACGGATATGTACCTCACGGGCACCACTTTGATAAAGAAATTCTGTTGTCTCTCGCAGCTGTGTACCACGGACAATTGAATCATCAATAAGCAGCAGGCTCTTGCCACGAATCAAATCCTCTACAGCAATAAGCTTCATTTTGGCAATCAGGTTACGCTGGCTTTGTATGGTTGGCATAAAAGAACGTGGCCAGGTTGGTGTGTATTTGATAAATGGTCTTGAAAAAGGAATGCCAGATTCATTGGCATATCCAATGGCATGGGCAATTCCGGAATCAGGGACACCTGCAACAATGTCTGGCTTAACATTATCTCGCTGAGCCATCTTGGCACCGCAATTGTAACGCATCTGTTCAACGCTAAGACCCTCATAGGCACTTGAAGGGTAGCCATAATATACCCAGAGAAATGTGCATATCTTCATATCCTTGTTAGGATGAGCCAGGGTTATGCAGTTCTTTTCGGTAATAACCACAATCTCTCCAGGACCTAACTCCTTGTAATCAGTATAACCAAGATTCTTGTATGCAAAATTCTCAAATGACGCACAAAAAGCATCTTCCTTACGTCCAATAACCACAGGAGTACGTCCATAGCGGTCTCGTGCTGCATAGATTCCATTATGATTCATTAATAGTACGGAAAGAGAACCATCAATCTGTTCCATAGCATATTGGATTCCCTCAATAAGGTTGTCCTTCTGATTAATCAGACAGGCAACTAATTCAGTTGCATTAATATCTCCTCCGCTCATTTCCTGAAAATGAGAGTGTCCATGCTCAAAAAGGGATTGAATCAGCTGGTCAGCATTATTAATCTTGCTGATTGTAGTCAATGCATAGGTACCGTGATGAGAACGAACAATAAGTGGCTGTGGCTCATAGTCTGATATACAGCCAATGCCGTAGCTGCCGCTCATCTCCTGAACATCCTTGTCAAACTTGGTACGGAATGGAGCGTTCTCTATGTTATGAATCGAGCGCTGAAACCCCTGGTCGCCAAGTACTGCCATGCCACCACGTCTTGTTCCAAGATGTGAATGATAATCAATTCCAAAAAACAGGTCGAAAACACAATCCTGCCTGGATGCTACTCCAAAAAATCCACTCATAAATTTAACCTCTGTTCTTAATAGTACTATAATTATAACTGCAAATGCAGTGAATTGGAAATACTTTTATTAAAAATTATGCAGTTATTTTCTGGGGAAATTCCTTAATAAGCATATGTCTGGTTATTATTGTAACGCCCATTGTCAAAATTCCGACCATAATATAGATAATCCAGGTTGTTCCGGAAAAGGAATTATACAGACCACCAAAAATAAGCTGACCAACAGGATACAGTGAATTGGACATGGCAATAATAAGCGCCATGGACTTACCCATAAGCTCCATTGGAATTTCGGTCTGCATGTAGGTCATGCAAAGAATATTGATAATTGCAAGCATTGAAGCAAAAATAAAAGCACAACCTGTAAATATTACATAGGAGGCAAAGCTGACACCTGAGCCTGACATAATAACCGGCAGTGCGCTGACAGCCATAAAACCAACTGCAAGAATAAGGACGTAGAAATATTTATGCAGACGGTAAAACGGTATTTTTTTGGCTGCAATTCCAGTAAGGAGGGCGCCTATAATCATACCTGCACCAACAAAGCCCTCTGAAATACCATACATCTGGTCGGTGACGTTGAAAATAATCTTTTCCATATAAGGCATGCCGACTGAATATAATGGAGCAAGAAAAAGATTAAAGCTGCTGGATACAATAATTGTCTTAAAAATCAACGGCTTTTCGTGAATCAGATATGAACAGGTATGCTTAATGTCATTCCAGAAGGTGCGAAGCAGTCTTCCGGTAACAGGCGCCTTGGTAAAGGGAATAACAAGGAAAAGCTCCATGACAGCTGACAGGAGAAAGCTTACGGTGTTAATCAGCATAATTGTTCTTATACCGTAGATACCATATAAAAATCCGGCAGCAACAGGACCTAACAGGCCGGTAATGGAGGAAATAATACTTGCAACGCTGTTGGCAGAGGACAAATTGTTCTCACTTGTAACAGCCGGAATTGCGGCGCGGACACTTGGGTCATAGACGCTCTGAATTATTGTAAGCAGGAACATAAGTATCCCGATTGCGAGACAGGATATGTTCCCGGAATTAGAGAAAAATATGGAGAAGCCCAGCAGAAGCAGACCGGAAATAGTATCCAGTATTACCATAATCCATTTTTTACTGAAACGGTCTGCAATTGCACCACCAAAGGGTGAAAGCAGTATCTGTGGCAGAAAGGTAACCGCTATAATAATAGAAAAAACCATTGCGGAGCCTGTCAGGTCCAGAATAAGCAGTGAAAGTGCAAATCTTTGAAGACTGTTGCCAAGAAGGGATATCATCTGTCCCACTGACATAATTGTAAAATCTCTGTTCCATAATTTCGTATTCATAAAAACCTCCCATAATTAAAGCTAGTGTGCTAAATGATATAAAATGAACATGAACTCAAGTTCAGTTTGCATTATAGAACTATTAAATTTAATTGTCAACAAAAAAATGAAAAAAAGTTCAGTTTTATTGACATACCGTTTTATTTGAATTAAAATATACTTATCTAATGAAAAGAGATGGTTGCAATGGCAGAGAAGAAGGTACAGAAAAGAACAATCGAAAGTCGTGAGAAAATTCTGACGGCTGCATGGAAGCTGTTTTGTGAAAAGGGTTATTTTAACACAAATACCAAGGAGATAGCAGGTGAAGCAGGTATTGCTGTTGGTAGCTTTTATAATTATTACAAGGACAAGCTGGAGGTGTATTATGAGCTGACCAGCCGATATCTGGATGGCTCTGCAGATGCGGTAAGGCAGCTGGAGTATGTTATGGTTCCGGCAGCTGACAAAAGGGAGGCTCTTAAGGAATATATCTATACCCAGATGGACAGGGCTAATGCTACGGGGCGTTTTTTCAGTGATGCGCAGGTGCTGGTTCAGGACAGTGAGAGATTGAATTTTCTTTTTGCGGAGGACACAAAGGCTGTAATTGCAAGCATAGAGGAATTAATTCCCAAGATTCCAGGGGTAATTGACAGGGCACCAACTAATGTTATGGCAAGAATTCTTTTTACCATGATTGATAATATGGCAGAGGATGCCTGCTCACCTACGAACATCGGCATATACGAGGAGTACAGGGCGCAGATGACTTTGATTGTACAGAATTATCTTTTTGGGGACTTGTAAATAAATTGATATAGTGTATAATAATAGTAACGATTACTGATTTGAAAGGAGAACGTATGAGTAAACATCTGTCAATGGATATCAGAGTTCCTATTGAACCTGATAATCCCGCAATTATGCGAGATGAGGATAAGTGTATTAAATGTGGTCAGTGCAGAACGGTGTGCACACAGGCAATTAACGTTCACGGAACCTACAGTCTTGCTGACACCCTGGACACAGCTGTGTGCATTCACTGTGGACAATGCGCCAATGTCTGTCCGGTTAACAGTATCACAGAGAGACCGGAGTACCTGCAGGTGGAAGCAGCAATTAAGAATCCGGAGAAGGTTGTTATTTTCAGCACCTCACCATCTGTTAGAATTGCACTTGGTGAAGAGTTTGGAATGCCTGATGGAAGCTTCGTTGAGGGCAAAATGGTTACGTTACTTAGAACGCTGGGTGCAGACTATGTTCTGGATACTAACTTTGCAGCAGACCTGACCATACTCGAGGAGGCCAGCGAGCTTATTGAACGTGTAACGAAAAAGACCGGCCCATTGCCACAGTTTACAAGCTGTTGTCCGGCATGGGTTAAGTATGCTGAAATGTATCATCCGGATATTCTGGATAACATATCGTCGGCTAAGAGCCCGATTGGAATGCAGGGGCCTACAATTAAGACATATTTTGCCCAAAAGATGGGAATTGACCCTGCCAGAATTGTTAATGTGGCAGTTACTCCATGTACAGCCAAGAAATACGAGATTCGCAGAGCTGAGATGAATGGGGCAGCAGGTTATCTTAAGGATGCGCCTGATGACCTTCGGGATATGGATTATGTTATTACCACCAGAGAACTGGCTAAGTGGGCGAAGGAGAGGCAGGTAGATTTCCCGGCACTTGAGGATTCGGCATATGACAGGCTGATGGGAGAGGCTTCCGGAGCAGGAGTTATTTTTGGCAATACGGGCGGAGTTATGGAGGCTGCGCTTAGAACTGCATATTATTACATAACGGGTGAGAATGCGCCTGCGCAGCTGTATGAGCTTACACCTGTCCGTGGAATGGAGGGCATTAAAGAGGCTTCGCTTAAGGTTGGAGACCTTGATGTGAATGTTGCGGTTATCTATGGAACTGCTAATGCCACCCAGTTTATTGAACAAATGAAGCACTCAGATAAGCAGTATCATTTTGTTGAGGTTATGACCTGTCCGGGAGGCTGTATTGGCGGCGGCGGGCAGCCAAAGGGAACTATCGAAAAGGGCGATGAGCTCAGAAAGGCCAGAATCGCCGGTCTTTATTCCAGAGATGAGGCTATGGAAAGTCGTAACAGCCATGACAATGAGGAGCTGAAGGCCCTGTATAAGGAATTCTACGGCAAGCCGTTATCGGAATTGGCAGAGAAGCTGTTACATACGTTTTACACAGATAAAAGTGAATTATTAGGAGGAAAAAAGAATATGAGTACAGTAAAATATCGCTGCAGTGTATGTGGCTACATTCATGAGGGAGAATTACCAGAGGGATTTACATGTCCAGTATGTCATCAGCCGGCATCTGTTTTTGAGAAGGTTGAGGAGACCGCATCCGGAAGTAATCCTTATGCAGGCACACAGACTGAAAAGAATCTTATGGAGGCTTTTTCAGGAGAGAGTCAGGCAAGGAACAAGTATACATATTTTGCCAATATTGCTTCAAGGGAGGGCTACGACCAGCTGTCAGAGCTTTTTCTTAAAACTGCCAGAAATGAACAGGAGCATGCAAGAGTATGGTATCAGGAATTAGGCAATCTGGGTTCAACAGCCGAGAATCTGCTTCATGCAGCTGAGGGTGAGAACTACGAGTGGACAGATATGTATGACAGATTTGCAAGGGATGCGGAGAAGGAAGGCTTTTCAGAGCTGGCTGAGAAATTCCGCAAGGTTGCTGCCATCGAGAAGACACATGAGGAGCGTTACAGGGCACTGCTTAATAATATTGAGATGAAGAAGGTCTTTGAAAAGGGTGAAGAGGTAATCTGGGAGTGCCGTGTCTGTGGTCACCTTGTAATTGGAAGAAAGGCACCTGAGGTGTGTCCAGTATGTGGAATGACACAGTCATATTTTGAGGTTAGAAAAGAAAATTATTAATATGTATGTGGAGTGATAATGACATGAATGCTGTAGTAGAAACATATGAAAATTACAGAGAGGAAGACCGGTTGACAACTAATAATGCCAGAAGATTGGAATTCATTACTACAACAAGGATTCTTGATGAATTAATCAAAGGTCATAATCAGATATTGGACTGTGCTGCCGGAACGGGAGAGTATTCTTTTTACCTTGCTGACAGAGGTAACGAAGTGACTGCAACAGATATTACTCCGCGACACATAGAAATAATCAATAAACGATTGGAGTCAAAAAACTACAAGATAAGAACTTCCGTATTGGATGCAACTAATATGGAGTGTTTTCAGGATGAGTGTTTTGACATTGTATTAAATATGGGGCCATTTTATCACTTGATAGATGAGGGACTGAGACTAAGATGCATAGAGGAATGCCTGCGTGTGCTGAAAAAAGGTGGACTCTTAATTACTGCGTATATTCCGCGATATTATATTTTTCAGTATATTGCCTTAAGGGATACCAAATATCTTGATGATAATTTGAGACATCAGCTAATGGATACTGGCATTCTTAGACATGATGATGAAAAATGTTTTTGGACGGATTCCTATTATTCTACTAAGGATGAGATGGAGAAACTGTATCGCCAATACGGAGTAGAGGTAATAGACCATTTTGCACAGGATGGATTGGCACCGGAGTTTAATGAGACGGTGGACAAATGGAAGGACAGCGATTTCCAGATATGGTCTGATTATCACTATAGTGTGTGCAGGGAAAAGTCCATATTAGGAGCCAGTAACCATGTTATTATTGTAGGAAGAAAGTGATTTTTGCCGCTTTAAAGTTACTTATCCCACGCATTTGTGTTCAGAATATATGTAGCTTACAGATTGTCCATTTTCTGGAATAGGATATGATGTTATTGAATATAATATTAGTATCCAAGAAAATAAGTTCGAATAATAGTTTTTGGAATTGAATCCAATAACTATTGAAAAACATAGAGTTTTAGGATAAAACTGTTACAGAAAATTACAGACCACTACCCAAAATACATCCTGACACTTGATGAGGACCCAGATGGTGACTATGATGGAATCCGAAGAATGAATGCATTGCAGTTCTTACTTGGGAATGAATAAAACATGGCAGATAGTGTGATGATAGCACTATCTGCTGTTTTTTTGGATATAATATTGATAAATAAAGAAAAAAATGATATTATTAATTCGAAAAAATGTAGTAAACTACAATTCTTCGAAGAGGAGATAAGATGCAAGAAATAAAAAGAGATTTATATCTTAATAGAATAGTGGAACGGAAAGAAAATGGTGCTATTAAGGTAATAACAGGATTAAGGAGATGCGGAAAATCATATTTGCTATTTCATCTTTATAAGAAATATCTGTTATTACAAGGAGTTGATAAAGAACATATAGTTGAAATACCGTTAGATGATGATGATTTTGAAGAACTTAGAGACAGAAAACAACTAAGTCAATATATTAAAGAACATACAAAGGAAGATGGTGTGTATTATGTAATGCTTGATGAAGTTCAGTTTTGTGAAGGTTTTGAAAGTGTTTTAAATGGACTTTTAAGAAGAGAAAACCTGGATATATATGTAACTGGAAGTAATTCAAAATTTCTTTCATCTGATATTCTGACAGAATTTAGAGGTAGAGGCGATGAGGTAAGAGTTTATCCGCTATCCTTTTCAGAATTTTATAGTGCTTATTCAGGAGATAAAGCAGATGCCTGGAGGGAGTATTTGATGTATGGAGGGCTGCCTCGTATATTAAGCTGTAGTACAGACGAACAAAAATCCAAGTATTTATTGGATTTATTTAATAATACGTATATGAAGGATGTCGTGGAAAGAAATCATTTAAAACATGATAACATTCTTGATTATGTGGTAGATATATTGGCATCGGCAATAGGTTCATTAACTAATGCAAATAAACTTGCCAACACATTTATATCAAATGGTATAAAAACAAGTGACAAGATAGTAAAAACGTATATTGGTTTTTTGACAGATGCTTTTTTGATTAGCGAAGCGAAACGATATAATGTGAAAGGAAAACGATATATAGGTTCACCATTAAAGTATTACTATACGGATATTGGTTTACGTAATGCAAGATTGAATTTTAGACAGCAGGAAGTAACTCATATAATGGAGAATATTATATACAATGAACTACTTGTTCGAGGATATAATGTAGACGTTGGAGTAGTTGAAAAGTATTATGTAGATGGTGATGGCAAACAGAAGAGAGCACAATTAGAGATTGATTTTGTGTGCAATTTAGGAAGTAATAGATATTATATTCAGTCTGCTTACTCATTGTCAGATGAGAACAAGATAGAACAGGAGACGGAATCACTGAATCGCATTGATGATTCATTTAAAAAGGTTCTAATTGTTGCAGATAACATTAAACCATGGCACAATGAAAAAGGATATTTAATTATTAACGTACTTGATTTTTTACTGTCGAGTAATAGTTTGGAAATGTAAAAATAAAGATTTGCATGCCGTTCACCTTTTTTATTTTGTCTTTTAATGATTATTATGCCAGACATATATCAGATGGAACTTTTGTATCTTGGATAGCGGTAGATAAAGGAATAATACAGATAACAGCCTCTGATATGGGGCCAAACTATATACAGATTTTGGATTTGCGCACAATAACAACTTTATGCAATTAAATTATAAAGAGAAAGGCATTTCGCATTTTTAATAGAAAAATAAAGATTTGCATACTGACTATAGCTTTTGCATACAATGTACAAATGAGGTTGTCAGGGGGAACCCTTGAAGGGATATATTGAAGAACGCGCCATTAAAATGGCTGAGTACATAGTGGAAAGCAAAGCAACGGTTCGGCAGACCGCCAAAGAATTTGGAATCAGTAAATCCACTGTACATAAAGATGTTACGGACAGACTGGTTCACATTAATCCATCTCTTGCACACGAAGCAAGGAAGATTCTTGATATCAACAAGTCCGAACGACATATACGCGGAGGGATGGCTACAAAAGAGAAGTATCTTCACAAGCTTTAACTCCATTCACTTTCATTTTTCATTTCCACCCGAAAGTGACACAGAAAATGTTTAAAAAGGCGACCTGCGAAGGTCGTCTTTTCTCATGCTTGTTAATAAAAAAAGGGAAAATGACTCCTCTAATCATACATAATAAGAATTACAACATAAAATATGAGAAAAAATCACGTATATGGTTTACAAAAATAATAAAAGGTATATAATATAGGTATGAATGGAGGTAGATGAGATGCTAAGTCAATTTACTGTAAAGAATTATAAGAGTATACGAGATGAAATAACATTTGATATGCAGGCGACTGCTATTTCAGAACATGAAGATAGAATAATTAAAGATATTGATGGAGAATTGTTTTTGCCAGTATCAGCGGTGTATGGTCCTAATGGTGGTGGTAAATCTAATGTACTTGAAGCATTGCATACATTGGATTCAAAGATTTTGAGACCACTTTGCGCTACTGGTGACAAAGCCGATTGTGATATAAAGATGCGAAAAATTCCTATAGAACCCTTTGCATTTTCTGAAAAAACACGTAACGAGCCAACAGAATTTGAAGTGTTTTTTAGAACAAAAATTGCAGAGTATCGTTACATTCTTCATGTAAAGCAGGATAATGTAATCTATGAAAGCTTAGATCGAGTCAAAATGGAAACAGGGAGAAAATCTGCACTTTTCAATAGAGATGAGGATACGGTGGAATTAAAAGGAGATTTTGGAAAATTGAAAGTCAGTGAGGATTTATCAGCAACCTTACCATTATTATCTTATCTTGGAATTACTTATAAGAAGAATGAAGTGGTAAGCGATGTGATAGATTGGTTTGAATATTCAATCGATTTCTTAAACTATGGCAATCCATTTCAAGAGCTTCGTACTGCAATCGCAAACTCAGAAGAAATCAAGAAGTTGGTCCTTGATATGATTAAGGAAATGGATTTAGACATAGAGGATTTCAGAGTTGAAGAAAAAGATGAAGATAGGATTGAAGTTTTTACAAAACATATAGTAGATGGTTATAGCACTGAGTTAACTTTATCTGATGAATCAAGCGGAACAAAAAAGCTATTTGGCTTGCTTCCTTTTATTGCAAGGAGTCTTGTAGTAGGAACTACGTTAGTAATTGATGAATTGGATGCAAAAATTCACCCAGTTCTATTACAACATATCATTATGATGTTTAATGATATGAATATTAATAAACATGGAGCACAGCTGATTTTTACTTCACATGACCTATCTACAATGAATAATGAGGTGTTTAGAAGAGATGAGATTTGGTTTGTAGCAAAGAGCAACCATCAGAATTCTAAGTTGTATTCGTTAGTAGAATTTAAGAACAATAAAGGAGAATCAGTTCGTAAGGATGCAAAGTTTGACAAGCAATACCTTGAAGGCAAATATGGCGCGGATCCATATCTAAGAAAAATCATAGATTGGAGTGATGTGAATGCCTAAAAAAGCCGGAATGGAACAGTGGAAGAAAAAACGTCGTAAAGAGTACTTAGAGCAAAAGGAATATCGCTATTATATCTTTTGTGAAGGCGAACAGACGGAACCACAGTATTTTCAGGGATTTAAGCGATATATTGAAGATAATCCAATCTATCGGGATATGGTCCTGATTGAAATTGAACCATGTGCGGCAGAGACTATGCGTGTTATTCGCAAAGCAGAGCAGTATGTTGCAGAACATAAGATAAACAAAGGACAGATTTGGTGCGTATACGATAAAGATAGTTTTCCGGCGTGCGATTTCAATGGAGTCGCTTTGAGAGCAGATGTTTTGAATCAGGATAATCCTGATATTCAATATCATGTGGCATGGAGCAACGAATGTATTGAATTTTGGTTTCTGTTGCATTTTGCGTATTGCACGTCCAATAATAATCGAACTGAGTATATATCATTCTTAAATGATAAATTCAAGGAATTGGGGATTGGAAAGTATCAGAAAAATTTGAAAAATATTTTTGAAATTCTGATGGAAAAAGGAAATCCAAAACTTGCGATACGTTATGCAAAACGAATTATAAAAGATGGACAAGGTAAGACACCTGCAGAGATTGCACCAGGAACAAAGGTGTATGAGTTGGTGGAAGAACTGGTGAAATATTTGCCAGAGGAGATACAGCTTTTTTTTAGATTACCTGTATGACCATAGAGATTACTATAATATTTTGGGGTTGAGCCAGGTGGTGGCAAGGAGAATTATGATGAATGATTTTGAAGTGATGACGAAGTATATCTATTGTATAGGCAAGGATGAATATGGAAAATGGATAATTGACCGTAAGAATGATGGCTCTCCAGAACATCCGATTCAATGGCCTTTTGTAAAATATTCTGAAATGGTGGAGTCATTTGTTCAGGATGTTTATAAGTTTGAAAAGCAACACCCAGAGATGAAACTTGACAGATATGATGAAATTCTTAATGAACATAATATCGAATGTGGCAGCAAACCGATGAGTGAAGTCGAAGTATCTCAGCTCGATGCTCAATGTATAATGGCATTGATAATGGGGGCAGTGAGGGCAGAACGCTTTTGTGATGGTGCGCTATTAGAATTATTCAAAGATGGAAGTATTCTGAAATGGTTAGTGAGACTTCAAAGTTTAGATTTATAAAGCATTTTTTGAAGAGCTATAAGCTAAGTCAGGTGAATTGATTCGCTACAATATATTAGTTGACATATGTTCTTTAACTATAATAAAATAACAAGAAAGCCAGTTGTTTTTTATAAAAAAGGAGTATGGATAATGAAGAAGAGATTTTTAACAGTAATTGCCATTGCAATTGTCAGTGCAATGCTTGTAGCGTGCGGGGAGAAGGGGTCAACAGCTGCAGACCCATCAGATAATGTCAGCGATAGTACACCTGCGGTAACAGATGATAATGCTGATGCTGCAACAACACCTGAGACTACAACATCAGAAACAGAGAAAGAGCTTAAGGTATCTGAGACGATGGTTGTTGATATTGTCGGCACATGGGAATGTTCATCACAGGTCACAGGTGTTGATGGAATTAAGAAAATTACATTAAGAGCAGATGCTACATGTAATATTGATGGTAAGGAATATACCTGGGAATATGAATCATCAGTTGATGGAGATTACAACCTTGCGGTATTGGACAATGGCAAGAAAATTTACCAGCTTTGGAGTGAAGTAGCATTTGAGGTGGAGATTCCTTCAGACATTAAGCCAATTGGAGATAGGTACATTTTGGTTGTTCCAGAAGGTGCTGATGGAGAATTTGCGTTTAGTCCAGAATATTTAATTTATTATTTCAGAACAACAGATAAATAATTAATAAGGATGACCTGATTTGATACAATTCCGCTGCGCAGACAAGGAATGTGTCATGACAGGTCATTTTTTTCAATAAACCAACCAAAGAGAAGGTATCTGTGCCAGGAACAAGGAGTGATTTCATGCATTACGCTATAGGTGATGTTCACGGCTGCTATGATGAACTCATAGCAATGCTTAAATTAATAGAGGAACAGGATTCAGACGCGGTTTTTTTCCTCATAGGAGATATTGTTGACCGAGGTCCTAAGGTGTATGAGCTGCTGGAATGGTCAAGACACAATATTACACAGGATGGAAAGTACCAGATGATTTTGGGTAACCATGAGGATATGGTTATACAATGGTTTGATGAGGGCTGCCGACAGGACACCAGGTATGAATTTAGACAGGACCTGGAACGGGCGGGAGCCAATAATCTTGAGTTCATTAAGCAGACGGTTGATTTTTTTAAATTACTCCCATTGTATAAGATTGTTAAAGCTGGAAATCGGAAATTTATACTTGCCCACGCATGGGCTCCGGAGGATGAATATTACGAAGATGATGGACCAATATGGGATGAACGCCACATTTTTTTATGGGAACGGACCAGAGGGCGTGATTATAAGTCCAGTAAATATACTCTGATATATGGACATACGCCAACAATCGATTTCAGCATATCGGGACAGGCGGCAATATATAAAACAGCCAATTCTTACAATATTGATTGTGGCTGTGTATACAGATATTCCGGATATTATGGCAGACTTGCCGCATTATGTCTTGAGAATGGAAAAGAATTTTATATATAAAAAGCCTGCAAATAAAAAGTCAAGGCTAAATTGAAAGAACATTGAAAATTTT
>CAYTWF010000043.1:0-26734 GCA_964441705.1 uncultured Butyrivibrio sp. | reverse complement strand
CCTTCTGTACGAAAAACAAATCAAAATACTTCTTGACTATTTACCAAATTGCTTCAATGTTAATTTACTGCTCTTCTTCTGGCTCTGAGCTCTCAAAAAGAGCATTAACGAAATCATCAGAATTAAATTTCTGGAGGTCATCTATATGCTCTCCAACTCCAATGTATTTAACCGGAACCCCATACTCTGACTGAATGGCAACTGCAATTCCGCCCTTGGCGGTGCCATCCATCTTAGTAAGAATGATTCCTGAGATATCGGTTACTTCCTTGAATTCTTTAAGCTGAGACAATGCATTCTGTCCAGTTGTACCATCAAGTACAATAAGGTTCTCTCTGTATGCATCAGGGTATTCCCTTTCGATGATTCTGTCAATCTTCTTAAGTTCATCCATAAGATTCTTTTTATTATGAAGTCTGCCTGCCGTATCACATATAAGTACATCTGCATTACGTGATTTGGCAGCGGCAACTGCATCATATACTACTGCACCGGGGTCTGAGCCCTCGTGCTGGGCAATCAGCTCAACGCCTGCCCTGTCAGACCATTCTGCAAGCTGCTCAATTGCAGCTGCTCTAAAGGTATCTGCTGCGGCAAGAATTACTTTTTTGCCCTGATTCTTAAGTCCTGCGGCAATCTTGCCAATTGAGGTTGTTTTACCGACTCCGTTAACTCCTATAACAAGAATTACTGACCTGCGGTTCTCAAATTCATAGGCGTTCTCACCGATATTCATCTGTTCCTTGATTGAATCAATGAGAATCTGTCTGCATTCCTCAGGCTCCTTTATTTTATTCTCTTTGACCTTGTCTTTCAAGTCATCAATAATCTTTTCAGTGGTCTCAACTCCAATATCGCCCATTATAAGGGTTTCCTCAAGCTCCTCGTAAAAATCATCATCGATTTTGGAAAAGCCGTGAAATATTGAATTAATTCCTGATACTACGTTATCTCTTGTCTTAGCAAGCCCTGATACAAGCTTCTTAAAAAATCCTGCCATGTGTTCCCTCCATTATGCCTTCGGCTGCTCATCCAGCTGATTCTCTATAAGGTCTACAGACACAAGGGCCGATACACCCTTCTCCTGCATGGTGATTCCATACAGTCTGTCTGCTGATGCCATTGTACCACGTCTGTGGGTAATTACAATAAACTGTGTATTTTTTGTAAGCTTGTGAAGATATCTTGCATATCTGTCAACGTTAGAATCATCCAGTGCGGCCTCAATTTCATCCAAAAGACAGAATGGTGAAGGCTTAAGATTCTGAATTGCAAAAAGAAGACATATTGCCGACAAGGCTTTTTCTCCACCGGACAGCTGCATCATGTTCTGAAGCTTCTTTCCAGGCGGCTGTGAGGTAATTGTAATATTAGCCTCAAGTATATCTGCGTCCTCATCCAGCTCAATTGTTCCCTTGCCGCCGCCAAAAAGCTGCTTGAATACCTTGTCATATTCCACACGAATTTCCTGGAACTTCTCTGAAAAACGTTCTCTCATTCCTGTATCCAGCTCTTCAATAACTGCAATCAGCTTGTCTCTGGCAACTATAAGGTCATCATGCTGGCCCTTAAGGAATTCATAACGCTCAGATACCTCCTTGTAATCCTCAATGGAATTAACATTAACGTCTCCCAGCTTACGGATATCATTCTTAATGGCCGTTACCTGACTCTTCATGTCCGATTCGCTTGTAAGCTCCTCATCCTTAAGCTCTGCGGCCTGACTGAGGGTTATCTCATATTCATTCCACATATAGTCAATTCTGGCGTCTCTGGTGGTCTCCAGCTTATCCTTTTTCTCGGATAACCTGAACTGTTCCTTTTCCAGCTCAACCATTTTATTCTGACATTCCTCTCTTGAGTCAAAAAATGTCTTAATTGAAGCACTAAGCTCTTCTTTTCTTGCTTTAAGTGAGCTAAGCTCTGTCTGGTTAACCTCAATCGCCTTTCCAGCCAGTTCAATTGTCTCATTAATCTGGTTAATTTCTGAATTTTTAAGGTCAATCTCTGCCTGTGAATCCACCTTGCTGTCCTCAAGGTCGTTAATTCCATCACGAAGTCTGCTTATCTCACGAAGTACTCGTTTAACACCTTCCTCCGCAAAGCTTTCCTTCTGGGCAATTCCAGAATATTCAATATGTATCTGCTCGGCAATTCTTGTTTTGTCAGCAAGAACAGTCTTAAGCTCTTCAGCCTTTTGGGACTGGGTATCTATAAAGGCTGTTGTTTCGTCATTATATTTTTCAATATCCTCCAGCTCCTTGCGAAGCTTAACAAGATTGCTGTTAATATCTGTAATCTGTGTGGCAATCTCCTGCTCCTCACGGCGGTTATCCTCATAACGGGATTTAATCTCCTCCTGTCTTGAGGACATTTCCTTGTACTGGATTTCCAGGGTATTCTTATTAAGGAGATTTTCCTGCAGAATTGGCTGGTTCGCAGCTATACGTTCCTTGCCAACGGTAACTGCTGCATCATTCTTATCAATTGATGCACTAAGGGCAGCCATTTTCTCTGTACCCTTTTTAACAGCTTCCTCCAGGTCTTCAATCTCTCTTCGTCGTCCCAGGAGGTTACTGGAGTTCTTAAATGCACCACCGGTCATGGAGCCGCCCGGATTTAGAAGCTCTCCCTCAAGAGTTACTATTTTAAGGGAATAATTGTGCTTCCTGTTAAGCTTAAGTGCATTGTCAATCGTATCAACTACAACACATCTTCCCAGCAGATATTCTGCCAGCTCGCCATATTGTGCCTCAACATTAACAAGCTCTGAACCATAGCCGATAAAGCCCTGTTCATTGTCAAGCCTTTCCCTGCTTCTCCCGCGGCCTGCAATTGATGACTGTGGAAGGAAGGTGGCACGTCCAAATCTGTTGGTCTTAAGATAGTTAATCATAGCCTTGGCTGTATTCTCATTATCGGTAACAATATTCTGAATTGTTCCGCCAAGGGCTGTTTCAACTGCTATTTCATAGCGTTTTTCCGTCTTAACAATATCAGCAACAACACCAAGTATTCCTGCGTTGTTATCCTTGCATTCCATTACCTTACGAATACTGTTGCCATAGCCATCATAACGCTCTGCAATATTTTTAAGAGATTCCAGTCTTGAGGAATTACGCATGGTCTGCTCTTTAAGCTTAGCAAGGTTATCCTTCTGTTCATTTCTTCTGGCTCTTGCCTCATTGCAGGTCTTCTCAAGCTGGGCATTTTCGTCCATTATATGCTGAATGGTCTGTACGGTCTTATCAAGCCTGTCCTTAAGGCTTCCAATAGTTGAATCAAACTCGCTTTCATCCGTCTTGTAATTAAGAAGCTTTCCTGTGAGCTCTGCCTTACGAATATTAATCTGCTCAAGCATGGTCTCGTAACGCTGTATATTGGTCTTAATTACACCCTTCTGATTAAGGTTCTCAAATATTGTGTTTTTCCTGTTGTCAATATCTCTGGTAAGGGTATCGATTTCCTCTGTGAGTGCCGCAACCTCACGGTCCGCCTCATTTTTTCTTCCAGAAGCCTCGTCAATCTCGTCATCAATGGAGTTTTTCTGCTTTAACAGAGTATTTTTCTCTTCCTCACGCTCAGCAATCTGCTCATTAATTGATGCAATTCGTTCTGCCAGATGTGCATCACTTTGATTAGCGGACTTAATCTGCTCCTTAAGTATCTCTATCTGGTTAAGCAGCTTATTACGGTTGATTTCTGCAAGACTTCCCTCAGCTGTCAGCTCATCTATTCTTGAGGTAACGCTTTGAATCTCCTGGTCCTTCTCATCATATACTGTCTTAATCTGCTCAAATTCTTCCCTTGAGCCTGCCAGGTCATTATCAACTATCTCAAGCTTAGTGCTTACCTCTTCCAAGCTTACCTTAAGAGACTCTGCTTCAGCAAGGAAAAGATTAACCTCGTATTTTTTAAGGTTTTCCTTAAGTCTTAGGTATTCTCTTGCCTTCTCTGACTGACGCGACAAAGGACCAACCTGTTTTTCCAGCTCGGCTAAAATATCATTAATTCTTATAAGATTGTTGCTCTCATTATCAAGGCTTTTCTGTGCTGCATTCTTACGTCTTTTATACTTAACGATTCCTGCCGCCTCGTCAAAAAGCTCTCTTCGTTCCTCAGGCTTGCCTGATAATATTTTATCAATCTGACCCTGTCCGATAATCGAGTAGCCTTCCTTACCAATACCTGTATCATAAAACAGCTCGTTAATGTCCTTAAGTCTGCATGCACTACCATTAATAAGGTATTCGCTTTCTCCTGAACGGAACACTCTTCTTGATACCGTAACCTCGTCAAAATCAATATCCAGCTTATGGTCTGAGTTATCAATGGTAAGTGATACATATGCAAAGCTTACCGGTTTTCTAAGCTCTGTTCCGGCAAAAATAATGTCTTCCATTCTGGCACCACGCAGCTGCTTGGCACTCTGCTCGCCAAGTACCCATCTTACAGCATCTGCAATATTACTTTTACCACTTCCGTTAGGTCCGACAATACCGGTTATTCCGTTGTCAAATTCAAATACAAGCTTATTGGCAAAGGACTTAAAGCCCTGTACCTCTATTTTTTTTAAATACATATTTTTACCTGCTCTGTTTCATTGTTATTATTGCATTGTAGGCGGCCTGCTGTTCTGCGGCTTTCTTGGTTCGTCCCATGCCCTTGCCAATGGTATTGCCCTCAATCCTTACCTCTACCATAAACTGCTTGCAGTGGTCCGGACCCTCCTCTCCTGTAAGAACATACTCCGGGCCTTCCTTAAAGCCCGCCTGAATGCGTTCCTGGAGTATGGATTTGGAATCCACAAATAACTGCTTATTATCAATATCATTTAAAATATGCTCATACACGAATTCTTTAGCACATTCAATGCCTCCATCTCTGTATATTGCGCCAAGCACTGCCTCCATGGCATCACTTGTTATGGAGTCCCTGAATCTACCACCTGTAAGCTCCTCACCCTTTCCAAGATTCAGCATATCGCCAAGCTCAACGTCTCTTGCACATATGGCAAGTGTTGGCTCACACACTATGCTGGCTCTCATCTTGGTAAGCTCGCCCTCAGGTCTTGAGTCATATTTGTTAAAAAGATATTCGCTGACAACTATCTCCAGCACTGCGTCTCCCAGAAATTCCAGACGCTCATTGTTATGGTGCTTATCGTGATACACCTCATTGCCATAGGAGCTGTGTGTAAGTGCAAGCTTTAAAAGCTCAACATCTTTAAAGACATAGCCAATCTTTTCTTCAAAAGTCCTTATTTTATCCATATCCTAATCCTTTTACTAATAAGATAAAAAGCCCATTTTAGACAAATGGGCTTTTTCAAATCTTCTAACATGCCACTATATTATCAGTGTCCCCTGTCTTATCAACAGACTGTTAGTTAAGTGCACTCTTAATCTGCTCAACAGCATCTTTGACTGTAACGATGGACTCTGCAGCTTCATTAGGAATTTCAATATCAAATTCTTCTTCAATTCCCATGATGATCTGGAATACGTCGAGTGAATCTGCGCCTAAATCATCTACAAAAGTTGTATCTTCTGTAATTTCATCGGCATCAACGTTTAAAACCTCTGCAATGATCTGCTTTAACTTCTCAAGTTCCATGACACTACCTATCCTTTCATATAATTTCTATTGTACGCCCTCTGTCAGATTACTCCTACTACGGGCAAAGAATTATTCATTAGTACTTAATGACTCTCTTATCTTGCCAGGTATATCTGCTTCTACAAAAGAAATACACTGGAAAATAGAATTCTTAATCTCTTTGGCATCAGAACTGCCATGTGACTTAACAACAAGTCCGTTAAGTCCAATCATAGGTGCTCCACCATACTCAGAAGCATCATATTTCTTAAGTACCTGCTTCATGGACGGCTTAACTAATAATCCGCCAATCTTACCTCTTAGGGTCGTAAGCATTGTCTTCTTCATCTCAGATACAAGAGTAAGTCCAACGCCTTCAAACATCTTGAGTATACAGTTACCAACAAATGCATCACACACAATAACATCTGCATAGCCAGCAGGAATATCACGTGCTTCAATACTTCCTATGAAATTAATATCGCTGCACTCCTTAAGGAGAGGAAATGTCTCTTTAACAAGAGCGTTACCCTTCTCTTCCTCTGCTCCAACATTAACGATTCCAACTCTTGGATTCTTAATTCCCATAATGTTCTCCATATAAATGGAACCCATTCTGGCAAACTTCACAAGATGGTCAGGTCTCGCATCTACATTGGCACCGCAGTCTACAAGAAGTGCCGGTCCCTTGGCTGTTGGAATAGCCGGTGCAAGCGGTGGTCTGTCCACTCCCTTGATTCGGCCTACGATAAGCTGTCCGCCTACCAGTACAGCGCCTGTGCTTCCGGCTGATACAAAAGCATCTGCCTCGCCCTTCTTAACCAGGTTCAGAGCAACTACCAGAGAAGAATCCTTCTTCTTTCTGATTGCCATTACTGGCGGTTCAGCTGTCTCTATTACCTCAGTCGCATTAATTACTTCTATTCTGTCTGACTTATAAGTATACTTGGCAAGCTCTGACTTAATAACTTCCTCAGGACCTACAAGCTTAACCTTAACCTCATCAGACTCATTAACTGCAAGAACAGCACCTTTGATTATCTCAACTGGTGCGTTGTCCCCGCCCATTGCATCAACTGCAACTGTAATGATATCACTCATTTACGTCACCCGGTAATACTTTCTTTTATTTATAAAAATTAATATACTAGATATCAATATATAAATCAACCATTTTTATATATTTTTATCCAATTTGTACAATACGTGCCTTTGTCGCATGGCGACCAAGACTCACTTTAGTTCTGCAAGGCTTCAATGGGACACCTCGTCTGGCGACTCGGTGTCCATTGACCGCCTTATAGCTATACATGACCTCATGCAAGCATGGGTCATGTATAGCTGCAAGGCGGCTTATTGCGCAAAAAAGACCTTTCGGTGGAGCCGAAAAGTCTTTTCAGGATTATGCTTCCTGTGAAATAATCTCTTTCTTATTGTATGAGCCACAAGCTTTACATACTCTGTGAGACATCATAAGAGCTCCGCATTTGCTGCACTTTACTAAATTAGGTGTGCTCATTTTCCAGCTGGCTCTTCTCTTATCTCTGTGAGATCTTGAAGATTTATTTTTTGGGCAAATTGACATGGTTATTACACCTCCTTAACCTACTTATTTACCAAAGTTTTTAAAAATATCACTTATCGCTGACATTCTTGGGTCCGGTACAAATGTATCACATTTGCAGGTTCCCTTGTTGAGATTCATACCACATACACTGCAAAGTCCTTTGCAATCATCGCTGCACAATACCTTAAGCGGCATATTAAGTAATATCTCAGCCCGAACCATCTCGTCTACGTCACACATATGACCTTCGACAAAAGATTGTTCCTCCATATCTTCCTCATTCAGTTCTTCATTAAGAACAATATCCTTAATAAAAGGAATCTGAATTCTGGTATTGACAAGTTCAAGACATCTTCCACATGGTATTCCAAGTGTTACATCTGCACTGCCTTCAATATGGACCTTGTTCTTACCCGGACTTATAATAGTTAACTTGACTGGTTCCTTACTAATATAATCATAAGTTCCCATTCTGGTTGAAATATTATTGTCATCCAGAACAACTGTGTACTCCTTACTGATTCCTGTATTCATCAGTGCATCAGATAAATCAATTATCATATAAGCACCTCCTAATTAAATTATACTTTAATGTATAATACGAGTGTCAGTAGCACACCTGTATCATTATACTAACGTCATATTTGTTTGTCAAACATTTTTTTAATTATTTTATCTGTTATTTAAAATATCAACAGTTTCCCTTGCAATTGCAAGCTCCTCATTGGTTGGAATAACCAGCAGCTTAACCTTTGAATCCGGTGTAGATATCATTCTTTCTTCACCTCTGACCTTGTTAGCCTCTTCATCAAGTGTAATTCCAAGATAGTCAATATTTTTCTCAATTCCTGCTCTTACTCTGCTGTCGTTTTCACCAACGCCTGCTGTAAACACTATAACATCAACGCCGTCCATTGCTGCAACGAATGCACCAATGTGCTTGGATACACTGTAGCAGAAGCTGTTAAGTGCACCTGCTGCATATTTATTTCCCTCATCTGCAGCTTCCCACAGGTCTCTGAAATCACTTGAAAGTTCCTTGGACAATCCATATACGCCAGATTCCTTATTAAGCACATGCATTACATGCTTAACATCTGAATTCTTCTTCTTGGCAATATACTCTATTACAGATGGGTCAATATCACCACATCTAGTTCCCATAATCAGTCCCTCAAGAGGTGTCAATCCCATGGTTGTATCGATGCATTGACCATATTTTACAGCTGACAGGGATGCGCCGTTGCCAAGGTGGCATACAATAATCTTAAGCTGGTCATATGGTTTACCCACAAGCTCAGCTGCTCTTTTGGATACAAAGCTGTGGCTGGTTCCGTGGAAACCATATTTTCTAATCTTGTATTTCTCATAGTATTCGTAAGGTAGTCCATACATATACGCTCTTGGTGGCATTGTCTGATGAAATGCAGTATCAAATACAGCAACCATAGGTACGCCAGGCATAAGCTTCTGACATGCATTAATTCCTATAAGGTTGGCCGGATTATGTAATGGTGCAAGGTCATTACAGCCTTCAATTGCAGCCTTCACCTCATCATCAATAAGTACAGAGGTCGTAAAGCGTTCTCCACCATGTACTACTCGGTGTCCTACTGCTCCAACCTCATCAAGTGAGTGAATAACACCTGTCTTCTCATTCATAAGTGCTTCAAGAACATACTGAATTGCCTCTGTATGTGTAGGCATGTCCTTAAAAACAGCCTCTTTCTCTCCATTATGTGGTGTATATGTAATTTTTCCATCTATTCCAATTCTCTCACAGATTCCTTTAGCAAGTACACTCTCGGTATCAGAATCGATAAGTTGGAATTTCAGGGATGAGCTTCCGCAATTAACTACTAATATCTTCATATATAATTCTCCTCATTAATTATTCTGTGCCTGTACAGCTGTGATTGCCACTACTCCAATAATATCCTCTGCACAGCAGCCTCTTGAAAGGTCATTAACCGGCTTGTTAATTCCCTGGGTAACTGGTCCGTATGCCTCGGCTTTGGCAAGTCTTTGAACCAGCTTATAGCCAATATTTCCAGCATCAAGGTCTGGGAAAATAAGTACATTTGCCTGTCCTGCAACCTGGCTTTGTGGTGCCTTTGAGCCGCCAACCTCCGGAACGATAGCAGCATCCAACTGAAGCTCTCCATCAAGCATAAGCTCAGGAGCCATCTCGTGTGCCATTCTCACAGCAGCAGTTACCTTATCTACATCAACATGTCTCGCACTTCCCATTGTAGAATGTGAAAGCATGGCAACCTTAGGCTCTGCTTCAACAAGCTGTTCAAAAGACTTGGCTGAATCAACTGCAATTGCCGCCAGTCTCTCAGAATCCGGATTCTGTTCAAGTCCACAGTCACCAAATAAAAATGTTCCATTATTACCATACTCGCAGTCCGGCACAACCATAATAAAAAATGATGATACCAGTTTACTTCCCGGCTTAGCCTTAACCAGCTGTAATGCCGGTCTTAATGTATTAGCTGTAGAATGACAGGCTCCAGATACAACTCCATCAGCCTCATTCTCACGAAGCATCATGCATGCATAATACACATAATCGGTGGTAAGCAGTTCTTTTGCCTCATCCGGAGTCATACCCTTCATTCTTCTAAGCTCTACAAGGTCTGCGATATACTTATCAAGCTTGTCAGAGGTATTCGGGTCTATAACATGTGCTCCTGATATATCAAGTCCATGAGCATTGGCATTAACCTCCTCAGGTGTTGCAATAACTGTAACGTCTGCAATATCTTCCTTTAATATTGTATCAACTGCTTCCCATACTCTTCTGTCCATCCCCTCAGGAAGCACTATTCTCTGCTTACGAGCCTTCGCACGTTCTTTAATTCTGTCTATAAATGCCATAAATATGACCCCTTTCTATATATAATATATGCTTTTCCAAGCAAAAATTCTGTTACACAGTTATTTTTATTATAAACCGAATACAATCCATATACAAGACAAAAATATTGATTTGACTGTAAGTTTTATGAATACTATAATTAAAAAAATAAAGTAGATTGGTGGGTGAACATAATGAAAACAGCTGGTATCATAGCAGAATACAATCCTTTTCATGGAGGTCATGAGTATCACATAAAGCAGACTCGCTGCAAAACAGGCTGCGACTGTGTGATTGTCATTATGAGCGGCAATTTCGTCCAGCGTGGCGAGCCTGCAATTATTGATAAATACACCAGGACGCGCTGCGCACTGCTTGGTGGTGCCGACCTTGTTATTGAGCTTCCGGTAGTATATTCTCTTGGAAGTGCCCAGTATTTTGCCAACGGTGCAGTATCCATTCTTAATGGTCTTGGAGGAATTGACTTTCTGTCCTTTGGCATGGAATCGGGCACTGCCGCTCAGCTTGGACAGATTGCACAGGTTCTCATAGATGAACCTGAGGACTACCATTTGATGTACTTAGAAGGTATTCGAGATGGAATGTCTGCTCCTGCAGCACGTGAATACGCTCTTAACAAATATTTACCACACAAGCTTGACACCAGCTCTTTTTCGCTTCCCAACAACATTCTTGCACTGGAATACGTAAGAGCGCTTACTGCAAGTCATTCTCCCATTAAGCCAATAGAAATACAGCGTACTGGAAGCAGCTATCATGATGAGGTGCCTTCAGGCGAATATATCAGTGCTACTGCAGCCCGTAATATGATTATTGATAATGATATACTCAAGCTTTCCGATTATATTCCCCAAAAGCCTTACGAGCTTCTTAGTGCTGCCCTCATAAATTGTCCGGCTCTTACACTTAACAGCTTTTCATCCTTACTGGATTATGCCATACGTGCATCAGGCAGCGGATTAAGCCGTTATATGGATATTAATGACAATCTTGCCAACAAAATACTTGCCGTATCCAAATCCAACGCTTTTCTTTCTTTTTCTGATTACATTGAAGCTGTTAAAAGCCGTGACCTTACCTATACAAGAATCAGCAGAGCCCTGTTTCATATTCTTCTTGGCATCACCTGGGATGAAATGAACTGCTACAGTGATAATGGATATTCACAATATGCAAGAATTCTGGGCTTTAATGATACAGGACGTGAATATCTTTCTTCAATAAGAAAGACCTCCGCCATACCTGTAATTACCAAAACAGCTTCTGCTTCTGAGGTGCTTACACCGGTTGGCATGTCAATGTTTGAAAAAGATATATTTGCCGCCGATATATATCGCAATATTGTTAATACGCGACATGGCTATTCAATTGATGATGAGTTCAGACATGGTCCAATAATAATCTGACATAAAAAAGCATTAAATTCATTTAATTCTTTTAATAAATAATTAATTTGTGTTCCTTGCATAGATGTTTTATAATGCTAACAAGCAAATATTTCAGGAGGTGGACACCATGACAGTTTATGACGAAATAATGGATATGGTAAAGGCCCGAATGGATGAACGAAAACAAAATGCACTTGCCGAAGGCAAAAATATTGGTATAGCTGAAGGAAAGAATATTGGCATTGCTGAAGGTAAGAATATTGGCATTGCCGAAGGCAAATCTATTGGTATCATTGAGGGACTCATAAACGCATACCGCGATTTTGATTTATCCAAAGAAGATGCTACTCAGCGCATTATGAGTAAATTCTCCTACTCCAAAGAAAAAGCAGCTGCAGAAGTCGATAAATACTGGAATTAGTCATTTTAAATGGAGAAGCAGTCCTGCCACAAAACCACGTGTCAGGACTGCTTCTCCATTATTTTTACTTAATTCTTAAAGCTATGAATTGGTGCAGGAATTCTTCCTCCACGATTAACAAATACTGAACAATCAAAGGTATTGACTGGCATAACTGGGGCATAGCCCAACAAACCACCAAATTCCACCACATCACCTGCTTTTTTACCAAATGCAGGAATTACTCTTACAGCAGTTGTTTTTTGATTAACCATACCAATTGCTGCCTCATCGGCAATAATACCCGCAATAGTCTCTGCAGAGGTGTCTCCCGGAATTGCAATCATATCAAGACCAACTGAGCATACGCATGTCATTGCTTCAAGCTTTTCTATATTAAGTGAGCCTTCTTTTACTGCATCAATCATACCCTGATCCTCACTTACTGGAATAAAGGCACCACTAAGTCCACCAACATATGAAGAAGCCATTACTCCGCCCTTCTTGACCTGGTCATTAAGAAGTGCAAGTGCTGCTGTTGTTCCCGGTGCGCCCGCTCTCTGAAGACCTATCTCCTCAAGAATCTCCGCAACAGAATCGCCTACAGCAGGTGTAGGTGCAAGTGAAAGGTCAATAATTCCAAAAGGAATACCCAGTCTCTTTGATGCCTCCTGTGCAACCAACTGTCCAACTCTGGTTATTTTAAAGGCTGTTTTCTTAATAGTCTCACACAGCACCTCAAAATTGGCGTCCTTAAGATTATGTAGTGCATATTTAACAACACCAGGTCCGCTGACACCAACATTGATTATTGCATCAGCCTCAGATACGCCATGAAAAGCTCCAGCCATAAAAGGGTTATCATCAGGTGCATTACATAAAGCTACAAATTTAGCACAGCCAAGTGAATCATTATCCTTGGTCAGCTCAGCAGTTTCCTTAATTATATCTCCAAGAAGTCTTACCGCATCCATATTGATTCCTGTCTTGGTTGAACCAACGTTAACAGAACTGCATATAAGCTCGGTCTGTGCAAGAGCCTTAGGAATTGAACGAATGAGCAGCTCATCACTTCTTGTCATACCCTTGCTTACTATAGCTGAATATCCACCAATAAAGTTAACTCCAACCTCATGTGCTGCCTTGTCAAGCACCTTGGCAATCTCAACGTAATCATCCGGAGTCTTGCAGGCTGACTGGCCCACAAGAGCAATTGGAGTAATTGAAATTCTCTTATTCACTATCGGAATACCGAATTCTTTTTCAATAGCCTGACCTGTACTGACAAGGTCCTTTGCAAGAGTTGTTATTTTATTATAAATATTATTTTTAACCTGGTTAAGGTCCGGACTTGCACAATCAAGAAGGTTAATACCCATTGTAATTGTTCTTACATCCAGGTTTTCCTTTTCAATCATGGCATTAGTTTCATTTACTTCATATATATTAATCATCCTGTTATTATTCTCCTATCAGCTTAGATTCTGTGCATCTTGTCAAAGATTTCTTCTCTCTGGCATTTGATAACTACCCCAATCTCATTGCCAACAGCATCAAGGTCAGTAATAACCTCTGATAAATCCTTAACTGCTCCACTGGCATCTACAACCATCATCATGTTAAAATATTCACTTACAATGGTCTGGGAAATATCAAGAATATTAATTCTGCTCTCTGCAAGGTAGGTACATACCTTTGCAATAATTCCAACAGTGTCTTTTCCTACTACAGTAATAATAACTTTGTTCATTTTCTTTTTCTCCTAACAGATTATATAGTAATTATATCAGAAGGGATATCCCTTCCAGCTACCTGAATATTAAAATCACTGGCCTGATATTCATTATCGCCAAGGTTAATTTCCAGCCTTACAGTTTCATATGCAAGGTCAGGAAAATTATTCTCCTTACTCAGATGTCCCAACAGGACATGGGTTACCTTGTCATTAAGAATCTGCCCCAGCATTCTTCCACAGTCTTCATTGGAAAGATGCCCCTTCGCCCCAAGAATTCTCTGCTTAAGAGGATATGGGTACGGTCCGGTCATAAGCATATTAATATCATGGTTAGATTCTATAAGCATTGTATCAAGGTCAGAAAAGCTGTTGATTATATCCTCACTGTACACGCCAAGGTCAGTAATTATTCCAGCCTTCTTATCTCCCGATGAAAAAACATAGGCTACCGGGTCAGCAGCATCATGGGATATATGAACACTCTTTACTGTAAGGTCATTAAGCTTAAAGGTGTCTCCGGCCAATATTGGCCTGAATATTCCACCCGGCAGTGCGCCAAGCTTAGTGCTTCTCTCAATCCTCCCCAGTGTTTTGGCTGTTCCCATTACAGGAATTGCCTTATGTCTCTCAAGAACACCAAGACCGCCAATGTGGTCATCATGCTCATGGGTAATAAGCACTGCATCAATATCATCTGCAGATAAGTCAAGCTTTTTAAGTCCCTCAAGGACCTTTTTCCTGCTGATTCCATCATCAACAAGAATATGGGTATTATCAGTTCCTATGTATATACAGTTGCCGCTGCTTCCGCTGGCAATACTCATCATACGCATCATGTGACACCTGAACCTTCCTAATCATCACGACCAGTATCAACTGTAAGCTGGTCACGACCATGTTGTTTTGAATAATACATGGATTTATCGGCTCTGTCAATAAGTCTTGAAATATCTTTTGTTATTTCAGGATATGACGTCACACCTGCACTGGCCTGAACATAAAAAGAATGATTATCAAAGGTTATTGGCTCTTTTTTGATTTTGCCAAGAATATCCTCTATCACCGCAATGGTATCCTCAAGAGACTTATCCTCAAAAATAACAACAAACTCCTCTCCGCCATATCTAAAGCCAAGACCATTGTTGCTGCCTACAGTCCTGTTGATAATATCAGAAACCTTCTTGATTGCCTGGTCTCCGGAAAGATGCCCATAGGTATCATTTATTTTCTTAAAGTGGTCTATATCAAGCATCGCAAGAGACACGCACTTAACATCCTCACTGTTATTTATAAAATGCTCCTCATAATACACATTCAAGTGCCTTCTGTTAAAAAGACCTGTAAGCCCATCAAGCTTGGACATATTATCTATCTCATGATAAAGGTACAGATTATTAGAGGCTACAACCAGCTGTCCAAAAATATTTTCAAGGAAACGCTCTTTTTCATAAAAGGCATTGCCCTCCCTGCTTAACATCAGATATACAGAACCATATCCCTTTCCAGGATTAGTGGCCTTAACAACAAAGGAGCGGATTCCTGCTCTTTCAAAAAAAGGAAATTCATCCCATGATATATCATTATCAATATAACAGCTGTTAATATTTTTATAGGTTTCAATAAAAGCATCGCTTAAGAAAAAATCATATATTTCTCTTATCTCATCAGCATTAAAAATTTCATCAATACGACTGTTATATTTCTGTCTCAGTGCATCACCCTTGAATAGCAGCCCTGCATATGCCAGGTCAAAAAGCTGAAAAAATATTCTGCGCGTATTAGCAAGTATTTCATTAAGGTCAAAAGATGATGAAATATTCTTAAGAAGCTCATTCTGAATCTTTGTCTCGTAATTAGCAGTATTAACCTTGCGGTTAGCTTCCTCAAGTTCAAATTTCTTAATGCCAAGCTGTTCATTAACGCTTACAAGATTTTTCTGGCTTTCATCTATTTTATCAAAATTATCCTTAGCCCTGTCAAGCAGCCTGTCCTTGGCAAAGAGACATTCCTCCTGATATTTCTGTACTGAACCAATAAAAGAGAAAACTCCAAGATAAATAATATAATTAATTGCCATAATAAGTACATAATTAATAAGCTCAATACTGCTGTCATCCTTGAAAATAATAACCAGAACTGCCTTAATCGCCAATGGTATCTGAATAAACAGACATTTAAGAATGATTGAGCTTATCTCCGACAAATCATTGGCATAGGCATATTCAATTACAAACATGCCATACGTCATAATAATCAGAAAATCCGAATATCCACCTATGCCAGAACCGCCAAGGTCACTTATAAATAAGCCGCACACAATAATCTCAGTGAGTCTTGCACCAATTAAAAAACCATAATTATGGAAAAAGCTTGTATATGAAAGCATTACATCTGCAAAGAGAATTACACACAATGCCACACAGGATACAAATTCCAATCCGTAGGACACATTATTAATTATCAGGTTAATGGTCATGAACAGCAGAATACCAATCAGAAGACCAATGTGTCTTCTGGAAAAAATCATCTGTAATTCAACTACACGTTCTTTATTCTGCATATAAATTATCTCCAGTATATTTCAATTATATCTCCATTCCCTACCGCATCAACAAACTCAGCTTTATTGCCATTGATTGTCATCACAAGTTCCTCACCGCCCATTTTACTTACATCAAATGGATAAAAATCAAGGATATCAACAAATACATAGCTTTTCTTACCAGTAAGTACAACAGGTCTATTGTTAACGACAACCATTACAGCTGAATTAGAATCAGCCTGCTCACTTTTATCAGTCGAATTATTACCCTCAGTCTGATTATTATCGGCATCAGTATCCTTACTCTGGGTCAATTCGATTCTAACACTGAAATTCTCATATATAAGTGCATCTGGAAATGCAGGTTCATTATTAACATATATACTGTGCGTATCTGCCTTAACATCCATAAAGGTAAGCAGCTGCTCCACAGTATAGAAGTTCTCCATAACAATAACGTCACCATTCTGAATAATATATGTATCAGATTCCAGTCTTCCGTTAACATAAGCAAAGCAAGGACATACAACCGTCTTATCATTAACTACAAAGCTGATTGTATTCTTAAATTCAGCAAGCTCTCCAATAGCTACCTGTTCTGACTCACCAACTGTAGACTCTTCAATATCTATATAATCGTTCTTCTCAATTGGCGCATTCATATTGGATGGCTTTCCATTTCTGAAAATATTGGCTGGCTCTCCTGCAGAGCCTCGTATCATTCTTGAAACACCATTCAATGTATAATTAACTGCCTCTCCTCTTCTTGGGAAAAGCTTTTCATTAGGATATCCTGCCTGCATAATGGCATCTATAACAGTTAGTCTGCTGTTATCATAGAGCTTAATTCGTTCTCCATTAACAGTAACCATAATAAAATTATTTTTCTGATTATAATAATTAACACAGATACCAACAGGGGTAACATACAGAGAATCCTTTTTAACATTGGTAACGGCAAATTCCACATCCGTAAGAACCTCTTTACCTCTTAGTGCAACCCTTGCCTGAGGAATATCCAGATACCCTGCAAGAGAAGCTGTATAGCCTGGAATCTTGCCACCACCGCCGACAACAAAAACAGCACTTACCGGCTTACCGCCATTAAGCTTTATTATCTTGTCTGCAACCTCGCGGGTTATTCTGTCTGTTACCGGTCTGACAAGTTCAACAACCTCTTCCGGTGTTACCGACTGCTTCATACCCATGATATCCTTGAAATTAATCTGTTTCTTACCACCGGCAGCAAGCTTAATCTTCTCAGCATGGGTAAAGTCAACAAGATAATTCTTAGCAATCATTTCTGAAATCTCATCACCGGCAGATGGAATCATTCCATATGCTACTATGCTTCCGTCCTTGGTTATACATATATCAGAGGTTCCTGCTCCTACATCCACGAGGGCAATATTAAGAAGTCTGTACTGCTCAGGAATAGCAACATTCATTGCCGCAATAGGCTCCAATGTCAGGTTAGCCACCTCAAGACCTGCATACTCAACAGCCGCATACAACCCGTCAACAACCTCCTCTGGTAAAAAGGTCGCAAGCAGGGATACGCCTATTCTCGTTGCCTTATGCCCCTCAAGATTGCCTATCTCATAATCGTTCAGGTAATATTTAACCGGTGTATATCCAACACAGTAATAGTTAATGTTGCTCTCTTGCTCATTAATCCTTCTGTGAGCCATCTCCACACCTGCAAGATCTACTGCATATATATTCTCACTGTCAACCTTAATCTCTTCATCAAAAGCTATCTCAGCCTTAACAGTTATTGTTCTAAGCACACGTCCCGCAGCAGCAATGCATACACTGGTAAGCCTTCTATCCAGCTTCTTCTCCAGCTTCTCTCTTACAAGCTTAATCTCTTCACCAACAGTGGCTATATCATGAACCTGTCCATCAATCATAGCTCTTGTGTCATGCTGCTTAACCTCCATAGCAATAACATGAAAGCCATAATTGTCCATATATCCAACTGTTCCGACTATGCTTCTGGTTCCTATATCAAGTCCAAAAACAATCTGTTCCGGGCATCTGACTGTATCTGACATGTTGTTCCTCCAATATGTTAATCAATCATTTTATTATATCATTAAACATTATATTCTTCCAGTTTATTTTGAAGCTGCAGCTGTGTATTTTCCAAAGAAATTCCTGTATCAATTATGAAATCACACTTCCTTTTAAATTCTTCATCACTAAGCTGACTTCCCATAATTTGTCTGCACCTCTCCTCTGAATATCCCCTGTCAGCCATAAGTCTTTTAACACGAACCGACTCGCTGGCATATATATACCACAGTTCATCACATATACGGTCATAATTATTCTCAATAAGGAGTGCAGCTTCTATAAAAAAGAACTGACAGCCAACCTTAGCAGCTTCCTTGATTTTCTCAGCAATTGCATGATTAACCGCAGGGTGCACAATATTTTCCCATTGAGCTCTTATCGAACTATCCTTATATATGATGGCGGCTATATGCGTTCTGTTAAGACCTTTATCAGAATCGTATGCCTCCTTGCCAAAAAGTCTGATTATATTCTGATAAAGGAGCCCATGGTATACCATAAGCTCCTTTGCAGTATCATCTGCCATTACTATTCTGCAGCTGCACAATTGTGTAAGCATGTTAAGAACTGTGGATTTACCAGCTCCAACACCACCTGTAACTCCAATAATTTTCATATTATTTTGCCTCAAACCAATCATTTCCTACATGAACATCTACCTCAAGAGGTACCGAAAGAGCTGCCGCATTCTTCATCTCTTCCTCAAGAATAAGTTTTACCCTGTCCTGCTCATCAGCTGCAGTCTCAATTAGCAGCTCATCATGAATCTGCAGAATCAGTCTCGATTTAAGCTGTTCATCCTTAAGTCTTCTATATACATTAATCATTGCAATTTTAATAATATCAGCTGCTGTTCCCTGTAAAGGTGAATTCATTGCTATTCTCTCGCCAAACTGTCTCTGCATAAAATTAGAAGCAGCCAGCTCCGGCACAGGACGTCTTCTGCCATACAGTGTTTCTGAATAGCCCTTATCCTTTGCGCTGGCAACAAGTTTACCAAGGTAATCCTTAAGTGTAGGATAGGTTCTAAAATATTCCTCAATGTATTCCTTAGCCTCGCTTTTGCTTATACTTAAATCCCGGCTAAGTCCAAAGGAGCTTATTCCATATACAATTCCAAAATTAACTGCCTTTGCATTACTTCTCTGAGTCGGTGTAACCTCCTCAAGAGGAGTATGAAAAACCTTGGACGCAGTGATTCTATGAATATCACTGTCCTCTCTGTAGGCATTAATCAGTTCTTTATCGTCGGACATATGTGCAAGTAAACGAAGCTCAATCTGGGAATAATCCGCATCAACAAATACATATCCATCCTTAGGGATAAATACCTTACGTATCTTTCTGCCAAGCTCCATTCTTATAGGAATATTCTGGAGATTTGGTTCTGTACTGCTGATTCTGCCTGTTGCAGTTATTGTCTGATTAAAGGTTCCGTGAATTCTCTCATCATCCTGGATATAATCAGCCAGTCCATCTGCATAGGTGGACTTAAGCTTGGTAAGTGTTCTATATTCAAGTATATCATTGACAACAGGATACTCATCTGCAAGCTTTTCAAGAATATCCGCAGAGGTTGAATAGCCTGTCTTTGTTTTTTTACCACTTGGAAGTCCCATTTTGTCAAAAAGAACCTCTCCCAGCTGCTTCGGAGAATTTATATTAAACTCCACCCCTGCCTGCTCATATATATTATGCTCAAGTGTGGCTATTTTGCCAACCAGCTCATCTCCGTACTGTTTAAGAGCCCCTCTGTTAACGCGTATTCCTTCCCGTTCCATACTTCTTAAAACCTTCAAAACCGGAAGCTCTATATCATCATATACGCTGCGCATATTCATTTCCGTAAGCTTATCATTAATAATGTTGTATGCATTATATGACACATATGCATCATAGCAGAATATCTTTGCAAGGGCCTCATCATCTGTTTCTGCAAGGTCTGCCACTGTTTTTTTACCTGCCACTGAAGTCATGGAAGGCACCGAAAGTCCAAGATATTCATTGGCAATATCATCATATCTGTAGGAATCCTTAAGTGGATTAATCAGATATGCCATTAAAGCCAGGTCATCAGCTTCACTGCCCGGGGTCAGATAATCCAGTTGTTCCTTAAGATTAATTGTGTATACATGAGCTGCTTTAGATAGTCTCATAAGCATATCTGCAATATAGGCCTTGGTAAGAAATCCCTGACAGCTGATAAACGCTGTACGTTCTCCATTGCATACAGCCGCTCCGTAAAGGCTGCCGTTACAGGAAGCTATTGCTACTCCCGCACTGCCCGTCTTAATGCAGCTGTCAATAAAGCTGTCGCCATCTGTTATATCACTGATTATCTCAAAAGAAGCTGACACATCCTCTTTAACCATATCTGCTGTGTCAAATTTTTTCAAAAGTGACTTAAGCTCAAGTCTTTTGAATATATCAAAGGCCTCCTGGGTAAAAAGATTGTCTATATGTGCTGCTTCAATGTCAAAATTCACAGGCGCATTAATCTCAATTGTCGCAAGCTTTTTACTCATTACCGCCATATCATAATGCTCAGTCATGTTATTACGTGCCTTAGGAGGTGTAAGCTCGTCCACATGGGCATGAGCCTCCTCAATTGAGTGGAATTTAGTAATAATTGCTGTAGCAGTTTTTTCGCCAATTCCCGGCACTCCTGGAATATTATCTGAGGAATCACCCATAAGAGCCTTAAGGTCTATAAATTCCTGAGGATTAACACCATATTTAGCTTCAACATCTGCCGGATAATAATTCTCAATCTCCGTTTTGCCTTTTATTGTTTTTGGCAGACGGATTTTGATATATTTATCTGCCAGCTGCAGCAAATCACGGTCTCCTGACAGCACAGATACCTCCATGCCTGCCGCCTGATTTCTTTTGGCAAGTGTTCCAAGGATATCATCAGCCTCAAAGCCTTCCATTGTTATTACAGGAATATTCATGGCCTTTAATACGTCTTTGATAATCGGAACCTGCTCATGCAGCTCCTCAGGCATTGGTTTACGCGTTCCCTTATATGCATCATACATTTTATGTCTAAAGGTTGGTGCCTTAAGGTCAAAGGCAACGGCAATATATTCTGCCTGTTCATCCTCAAGAGCCTTCAGCATAATGTTAACGAAGCCATACACAGCATTAGTATGAACTCCCTCATAATTTGTCAGTGGTGGGACGCCATAATATGCTCTGTTTAATATACTGTGTCCATCAATCAATAATAGCTTCTTCATCAGATACCTTCCTATATGAAATATTTAAAAATAACGTATATCAGTGTTCCTATAACTGTAGTATGTGCTGTAAGCATGGAAAAAATATATAAAGACCGTATATCCTTATAAGCCTTAAGTCTTTTCTTCATGTATCTGATATTGCCCTCAAGCTGCCCAATGAAATCCATTGATGCATCAGAATCATCATCTCCAAGACCATACCTGAGCACATAATATATTTCCAGTTCGTCATAGCATTCCTTACAATTCTCTACGTGGTCAATAACCTCTTCAAGCATATTTTCAGGAATATTATCATCAATAATATCAGGTATTAACTTTTGAAATTCTCTGCATTTCATTTTGATAAATACTCCTTTCTATGCCTATCCTTCACGCTTTTTGTGCAATAAGCTGACATTTCTGTCAGCTTAATTTTTTATTAAATGATATTGTAGTATTGCCACATTTATCGTTGATATTGTAGCACATCAGGCATTCAATTACAACTTTTGCAGTATAGACCTTAATGTGACCACATTTATCCGGCAGCTAAAGCGGTATTATTCCGCTGCTTATTAGTATAATAATTGAATTAAATAATAATCAAAACAAGTCCAGCGAATGATTCAGGTAAAGCTTTTCTCTTACTCTTAGCTGATATTCAGGCTTTGTCATGTAATATAATAAAAATTCCAAAAGTAATGCACTGCCCAGACCACGCCCCTCTATCTTATAATTAGAGATTCCCATAGGCAGATAGACATTTTTTATATTATCTATTCCAACAAAGCCAGGATTGTCCATTGCTTTTGAAAACACATATCCATCCCTGGCATCAGGTGCACTGCATGCAAAATCCGGTCCATCATCTCCAAGTATCTTGTGACTCACACTTTCGTAACAAAGCTTTCTATCTTTGCAGCCAAAAAAACAGGCCTCATTACAGAGAAGCTCCACCTTTTCTTTTTGCTCATCTAATAACCCGTCCAATTGTTCCAGCTTATTATTCATACGAAAATCCGGCACTACATATCTGAATTCTGTTCTATCCAGCTCATCTATAAGCTGAGCAAAATCAGTAATGACCTTGGTTGTAGACGATACAAAATAAAGATTCGGGAATCGCTCCCTGATATATCGCAAAAGTAAATCTGAATAAATAATTATTCCATTTTCAACGCTGTTATTTTGCTGCAAAAGTCCGCAAAGCCTATTGCACCTTTCATCAGAAAGATGCTCCACCTTAAGCAGGGAGTTGCTAAAGGTCAAGCGTGCAGAAATATTGTACTCTTTCACCAGCTTCAGCGCTTCCAAGGTGTTGTTTTCATCATTTTCGACACGACCTCCACCCCACAGACAATCCGCAGGTGCCCCGTATATGGAGCCAATATCACACCATTCATAAAAGAACTCTCTATGTTCAAAAAACAGCGGTAGAAACACCATATAGAACTCATAAAACTCAAATAGTCCTGGAAGGTGGTAGTGGGCCAGCCTGTGTAATTCAGTTTCTTTTACGCCATTATCCATGTCTTCTTATCATTCCTTTATTATAGTTAAATTAGAATCCTAATCTAATTTATTCCAACACATCATAGTCTCGTAAAATTATAGCTCACGAAAATATGGGCATATATTCTCATACGAACCATCTTTCATTCTAAATCCTTTTGGAATAGTTCCTAACTGTGTAAATCCTAATCTCTCATAGAGATGTCTAGCATGAGTATTTGATTCTACAACAGCATTAAACTGCAACACTCCAAACCCATTTTGCTTACCCTGCTTTAGGCAATCTATAACAAGTTTTTCACCAATATGCAAGCCTCTTGCCTGTTTGTCTACAGCATAACTGGCATTACATATATGACTGCATCTTCCAACATTATTAGGGTGTAAAATATACAGACCATGTATCTGTTTAGATTCATTGTCTACTGCTACACCGCAATATGTCTGTTCTTCAAAAAAATTCTTCCCTGTTTCCTCTGTAAGGAATACTTCCTGTGGAAATGCAATTCCATCTTCTACAACGTCATTCCAGATTTTAATCATTTTTGATAAATCTTCTAGTTCGTACTTTCTGATAATTATATTCATTTCTGTTCTCCTGCAAATCCAAATTTGTATTTTTCTTTATTATATATTACTGAAAATCCCTTTGCAATACATGGCGGTGTTATTGCAAAAACAAAAGATTTTCTTTTAAATCATATTCTTCCTAAACCTACGTCGTTGATTATGTACGATATTATTGATACCAATTCGGATTTCTTGGATAAAAAAGGGTTTATAAACAATAAAAAGGACGCAGTTCATGAACTATATGAATATGATAAGGATGGAGCACATATTATTTCAGAGAATGTTCAGTCAAGATTTAAAGATTAAATTGAACAGGAAATACACTGTGGTATGCTGGAAGAACCTGAATATGAAATGCCTTCTCCTAGACTAGGTAGACATCGATAATATTCCCAATACTGTTCGAACAAAAGTTCGCTTTTGTATTGCAATTTACTATCTACGATGATATTCTATAAGTGCACCTTTTGGTGCAGAGAAGCACCCATGACAGGTGGTAGCCTCCCGAGCCATATTACTCGACGAAAGTCGTAGTCTTAAGGAAGGTCGCTGGATGTCCAGTGGACATCCGTTTAGCGAGGACCGTAACGAAGTGTAGACGGTGCGTACATATGACGGCTTTCGAAATTATTTCGATTTTCATAGGGATATTGAGCTTGCTCATAACCTTTGGTAGCTTGATTGTTGCGTTTCTGAACTTTCTCGACAAGAGAAACGATAAGAGAAAATAAAAATGCCTATCCTGTCTGACCCACAGGATAGGCGGTGTTCATAAGAACATATAAACGATATCTCGGGAGCATCCACTATGGAGTGGGTGCTTCTCTTATTGTTAATATAACATCATTTCAAAAGATATTCAATGATTTCTTTGCATTCCTTCAGACTTATCAATACTACAATCTGGAATCTTGTTCTTTCTCTCATTCTAATTCTTCTATTTCTGGATACTGCGCTAAAAATTTCTTGTTTGCAATCTCTATGTGCTGATAATAATCATAATAGGATGAACTTAATTGTTTCATTGCAGGAATAAATACATCATTATATCCATATGCACTATTAAACTCTTTCATTAAATTCATTAATTTTGTAGCTGGTAAATTTTTGTATACATCAGATTTTTTAAACTCCATATACTGTTCTAGCATGTCCTTATTTTCAGCAAGGAATACATCTGGATTCTGATATGACTTTTTCATAGATTCAAGTGCTTTTAAAATTTGTTCAGTTCCAATATCTTCTGCACTATCATTAAGATATTCTTCCAGTTCTTTCGGTATATCTAAATTCGGTAAATTATCTAAAAACGATATGATTGTCTCATACGCGCTTTTTTGAGTCTTAGTTATGATCGGTTCGTTCAAAAATCGAGCAAAATGCATACAAATAAAACGTCCATAATAACCAGGAAATGCATCCAGTAGCTTATCAGTAATTGTTCTTTCTTGTTCAACGGATTGTAATTCCACGCTGATTTCTTCATACGATTTTCCTTCACTCAATTTTCGAAGAATCGATTTTTTTATTAAACCTCGTTGACATTCCAATTCTCTTTTTACTGATACTGTCTGTAACGCCGTATTGGTTTTATCTACTAAAATAGTTCTGATTTCTTCAATAGAAATGTCCAATTTCCTTAAAATAGAGATTTTATTTAATATTTCAACATCCTCTTTACAATAGTTCCTATACCCGTTTTCCAAAATCTGTGGTGCGACCAATCCTTGCAACGTATAGTATTCAATTGCCTTTTTTGTCAGCTTCGTATGTTTACTTACTTCATTAATTAACATCCTGAATCACCTCCAATACCATCCTAATGTAACACCCAAGGTGATAGTCAAGTATTTTTTTGAACTGAATCATATGAAGGTCAACAAATAAAAACGTCAGTCCCTTTGACATTATAGTAATATTCTTTGTGATTTTCACTTTAACATCACTTCATAATTCGCTTTACGGTATTTTTTGATAATCACTGACTCTTTTGTTTTTAAATCTATGCATTTGTTATATTATGAATATTTGAATCTATAATCTGATTAACATTATCGCCAACAAATGCTTTGAACGAAAAACCATTAACTTCAATTATTGTAGATTTCAACGATATTTCAACTCCTTTATTATTACCTTCACTAATTATTTCGTATCTAAATAGCGATTCCGAATTTCCCTTTGCCTGCTTAATATTTGATAGAAGTTCTTTCTCAGTAGAAGTATTATGTAACACCCCAAGCACAAGCGCTAGTTCACTGTATAGTTCTTTTTTTACTGCATAGCTTTCATCGACTTTTCTGTCTAATGCTGCATATTTTAATGCTCGCACTAAATCTCCATATTGATTACAAATCCATTCTTTGTTTTGATCTTCTATGTTACTAACTTCATAAACAGCTGCAGAAGGCTTACCAATATATGTAGTGTTAGAAGAAAAAGAATAATAACTTTCAATTGCTCCTTTTCGAAGTATAAAGCAGCCTAATTTCTCCAAAATATTTAGTAGCACGGTAATTCGAGTTTTAATAGATTTCCACTCTTCTGACTTGGGCCAAGATGATAAATCAACTTCCGTTGTAGAAAACAACTGCGCTATTATAGCACGACGCATAATTTTATTTTCATCTGCTTCCGAATCCCGATTTATCCAATAAGGGTGAATTTCATATATAGCATTCATGTTTTCTTTATTGGTACTTACCATTTCTTCAATAGTTGTCTTAATGCCGCGTATCATCTCTTGTAAATCACCATTTCCATAGTTATTAGCGATTTGAGTTGCATTAGGTAATGTGGCGAATAAATTAACCACATTATTATCGTCAGTAAATCCATCTAAATCTGTCAGTATACAAATATCTTTTCCAATCATTCGAAACAACTTGGTAATAATTGGAAACTGGCCTTTCCCATCAACTGGAATTATTTGTGTTCCCGCTACATCCAAATTAAGGCTAAGTCTATTACTTAAGTAGCGACACATAATCATATCGCTTGCTCCTTCGATAAGCATCACTTTTTTTGCAAAGAAGCCTTCTGTATATATAAGGCTCATACGAAGTAAAAACTCGCCCATCTGTTTATTGCACAGTTCTGGGCTATCTGGCGCAACTTGTTTCGGTAACTCTCCATCACAAAAGAAAATATAATTACATAAATCTGTGGCCTTAGTTAGTGTCTGCTGATTAAGCACCAATTGGACTTAATTCAGCAGTATTGAACTTGA
>CAYTWF010000042.1:8293-27160 GCA_964441705.1 uncultured Butyrivibrio sp. | reverse complement strand
TTGTAATATTCATTATTTCAGCGGCATTTTCACTGATTACGTTCTCAAGGTCAAAAGCATTAAAGGATGAGGAGGGATTCCAGTAATGAATAATAAAGTTTTAGGTTTAAATATTAAATATAAAATGATTTCACTGATTTCCTGTATCATCGCAGCAATTGCACTTTTCCTTCCTTACCTTAGCGTTGGGGATGATAAGTTTGGAGGATATCAGCTTGCACTGAAAATGATTCAGGAGGGCAAGGTAACTAAAATATCATATTTCCTTATTGCGGTATGTGTTCTTTCCATTGTGTCAATACTGTTAGGAATATGGAATGCAGTTAATCCAAAGAAGAGCAGATGCTATATCTGGGTTGTTGTTGCAGCAGTCATTACAGCCAGCCTTACAATTCTTATGTTTGCTACAAAAAGCTACATGGATAACTCCGGATTTATCACTGGAAAATTCCTTGTTAAGAATTTTGGACTTGGTTACTGGCTTGCACTTATTGCATCATATGTTAACCTTTATTCGGTTATGAAATTTACTAAGGTAAGTCCTGGCTACATTGTTCTTGTAATAATGAGTATCATATGGATATTCCCTATCTTCTGGATAATTCTTTCATCCTTAAGAGCAGAACAGGGATACTATGTTGGATATTTTATGCCAAAGGGATTTACATTCCAGAACTATATTGATTTGTTTACACACAGCGATATTTTCCCATTTGGAAAATGGTGGCTCAATACATTTATTGTAGCAATATGTACATGTGTTATTTCTACTCTGATGGTTCTTGCAACAGCCTATGTTTTAAGCCGTACAAGATTCTCAGGAAGAAAGAACCTTATGAAGTTCATGATGATTATTGGTATGTTCCCTGGATTCATGTCAATGATTGCAGTATACAATATTTTAAAGGGACTTGGTCTTACTCAGACACTTGGAGCCCTTGTAGTAGTAAGTACCGCAGGTGCTGCTATGGGATATTATATCTGTAAGGGATTCTTTGATACAATACCTAAATCTGTTGATGAAGCTGCCATTATTGATGGTGCTACAAGATGGCAGATATTTACCAAGATAACAATACCGCTTTCAAAGCCTATTATTATCTATACTGTATTAACATCATTCATCGGACCATGGTCTGATTATATCTTCCCAAGTATGTTACTTGGAGATAAGCAGAGCTCATACACAGTTGCACTTGGACTGAAATGGCTCACTGACTTTAGACGAATTGATACATACTACACCCAGTTTGCTGCTGGTGCAATTGTTGTAGCAATTCCTATCGTAATACTGTTCATAAGTCTTCAGAGATTCTATGTTGAAGGACTTTCAGGTTCAGTAAAGGGTTAAAGGCATTCCTAATGCATCCTCATTTTCATAATACAATCAGTACGACCGTATCCTGATAAGGGGTGCGGGAGAGTCGCCCCGAACCGGACAATATCCGTGTGCGGGGCGATTTTCGACATAAAAAAAGAGTATCTGCATAACAGACACTAAGCTGTATGCAAATACTCTTTTTAATTATATCAGGTGTGAAACATTCATATATTCAGGAAGTCCATTTTTATATTGAATATTGACTTCTCCTTCAATCAACGGAGCAAGGTAATCAATTAATTCCTGCTTAATGTCATTGCCTTCATCATTTATCCATTCTCTTGGAATACTGCGTGCCTCATTGGCAATTCCTTTAATCTGTGAATATCCATACTCGATTGTATAAGGTGTATTGGAGGTTCTTGTCATTGTCACCATAGCAGCGGTAACACCGTTGGTTGAAAGTTCCACTGCCTTGCTGCCAAGCTCAAAGGCTTCATTCAAATCAGTAAGAGATGCAAGGTGAGCAGCACATCTTTGTAATACATTTACCTCTACTGACCTTACTTTGACGCCAATGGCATTTTTAACAAGGTACTCCAGGGCTTTTCCGGCACCGCTAAGCTGACTGTGACCAAAGGTATCCTCAGTACTCTCACCAGCGCTTATATAGTTGCCCTCTGCATCATGAATGCCCTCTGACACGGCAACAATAACGTTATTATGGTGTTCAAGGAGTGCGTTAACATCATTTATAAACTCCTGCTTGTCAAAAGCTACCTCTGGGAGATACACAAGGTGTGGTGCGGTGTTATAGCCGTTACGGGCAAGAGCAGCAGAGGCAGTAAGCCATCCTGCATCGCGGCCCATAATCTCCACGATTGTTACACTTTTAACAGCATATATAAAGGTGTCATGAGCAATTTCCAAAAGAGAGGTGGCAATGTATTTGGCTGCGGAACCAAAGCCTGGTGTATGGTCTGTAATCATAAGGTCATTGTCAATTGTTTTGGGAATTCCAATGATTCTTATATCACTTCCGATATGATTGCCATATTCAGACAGCTTAAGGACTGTGTCCATGGAATCATTACCGCCAATATAGAAGAAGGCACCAATATTGTATCTTTCAAATTGATTAAAAATTAGTCTAAACGGAGCTTCGTTCTGAGTATAATCCGGCAGCTTGTGACGGCATGAGCCAAGAAACATGGCAGGAGTATATTTAAGTGTATTAAGGCTGTCAGGTGATGAATTAACCAGCTTAGTCAGATTAATGAACTTGTCATTAAGAATGCCAAGAATGCCGTTAATTGAGCCATATACAGTGTCATAATCAGCGGATTTAATTACACCATCTATAACACCCGCCAGACTTGAATTAATTGCTACGGTAGGACCGCCCGACTGGGCAACAATACAATTGCGTGTATTCATATTATTTATAACCTTCCCTGTTATTTTATCGAAAATACTTGTTACATGCCTAAGGATACACAATTGAAAGTATGGTGTCAAGGCTTAATACCGGGCTCAAATTAAGTCAAAGTGCTCAAATGCTTTATAGAGTCCGTCCTGGTCGACATCAGCCGTAATATAATCGGCCATAGCCTTGATTTCAGTGCCGCCATTTCCCATGGCAACTCCAATTCCACAGTATTCAAGCATTGGAATGTCAACACTGGCATCACCAAAGGCAATAGTATCCTTTTGGTCTGCATTAAGGTGGGCAAGCAGGCATTTTATGGCATTAGCCTTGTTAATCCCTTTAACGCCCATATCGCCAAACAAAGCGGTTTCACCTGCACCGCCCCAGGTTCCGTGCTTAACATCCTCAAATTGCTCAACAGCATCAAGATAATCCTGATAGGAATTTAAAATATAGCTTATTTTATTGAGGTCATTGCGGTAGAGCTCGCCATCAAATATCATTTCAGGAAATGCATCTCTGATTGTAATTGTATCTGCATCAGGCTTTCCTTTTGCCTGGGCATATTTTTTAATGGTATCCTGACCTCGTTCTTCAAAATGTTCACTTGCGAAAAGACCATTATTGCTTTCAAGAAAGAATTCAAGACCGCGGCTGTGAAGCCAGTCTACAATGGCATGACTTGTCTGCTCAGGTATAAGCTGGTGCATTATGACCTGCCCATGGTCTTCTACATAGCTGCCATTACCGCCAATTATGCCGTCAAGACCAATATCCCATATATTTGGATATATCTCTGCACGGCTGCGGCCGGAACAAATGTATACCCGGTGTCCGTTCTGCCGCGCACTGCGTATGGCACTTACAGCAGAAGCCGGAAGCTTGTTTTCGTAGTTAACAAGCGTACCATCTACATCAATTAATAATATTTTTCCCATTGGATTAACCTCCTTAAACTATACCAGAAGAACCGTCCCTCCTGGTAACCTTTGTAAGTATTTCGTGCATTACTACCATAAGAATGAGAATTGCTGCCAGATATACCGGAAAAAGAACAACGCTTATGTGGTTGGCTATTAATCCGAATACAGGTGGCATCAGACAGCTTCCAACATAAGCACTTGCCATCTGAACCCCGATAATGGCCTGGGATTTGTCGGCACCAAAGTGTGCCGGTGTGGAATGAATAATACATGGATATATTGGCGCACAGCCAAGTCCCACAAGCACAAGACCAATAACTGCTGAGGTTTGTCCAAAAGGCAGCAAAAGAGCGATTATGCCGGTAAGAATTATGCCCTGTCCCATTCTAATCATCTGGGTATCATTAAGCTTCATCGTTATGAAGCCACTGATTGCACGTCCAACAGTTATTCCGATGTAGAAAAGACTGGCATATTTGGCAGCCGCCTCTGCGGTAAGTCCATTATGGATAACCATGTAGCTGGCTGCCCATAAGCCTGCAGTTCCTTCAAGTGCACAGTAGCAGAAAAAGGTAATCATAACCTGCCTGGCACCCGGGATTCTTATTATTTCTGAGAGCTTAAGAGCCTTGGGCTTAATTGTATTGCCAGAATCATCAACAGCAGCGGTGTTGTTTTTCCATAAAGGAAGTGTGAATATAAGTATCATGGTTAATACTACCTGAATTATAGCTATATATCTATAACCCATATTCCAGCCTTTGTGTCCGGTAAGTGCTATTTCCATAATATAGGGACCGACGGAGGCACCAATGCCCCACATACAGTGCAGCCAGCTCATATGGCGGCTTGCAAAGTGCAGTGCAACATAATTGTTAAGTGCGGAATCTACACTTCCTGCACCAAGTCCATACGGAATTGCCCACAGGCAAAGGAAAAGAAAATTGTGGCTTATGGAAAAACCAAAAAGTGCAAGGGCGGTCATGCCAACACTTATTGCGGTAACCTTTCCGGCACCAAGCCATTTGGTAAGTCTGTCACTTTGCAGGCTGGAAATTATGGTTCCTGCTGCGATTATCATGGACAGAATACCGGCATAGGACAGTGGCACATTCATCTGACCATACATTGAAGGCCAGGCAGAGCCAAGAAGAGAGTCCGGAAGTCCCAGACTTATAAAAGCAAGATAAATAATTGCAAGTAATAAATTAATCATAAATATTCCCCTTAGTAATTCTTATTAATTAAATTATATCAGCTGTTATGAATTTTTGAAGTGATAGAATTAATGAACAATAACAGTTGTCATATGAAATGATTATTTTATCCCTGAAAAGGAGGGGTAAAATAACCATAATAGGATACAGGCTCCCCAGCCTCCCGAAGGTGTGAGGTGTCTCCAAGCGTCTGGCAGCGAAAATACGCCCTGCCGGGCTCACGTTCCTCTGAGGCAAGTACTGTTACAGAGGATGGGGCGACAAAAAAGCCCTGCCATAACGTTGACGGTGTGGTGTTCATAAGATATGACATAATATTAAGCATAACGCCCAGGTGGCAGAAAACAACAATGGTTGTCTCATCGGTCTGATTATCCGCCATATGCTCAAGAGTATGTCCATCGTATTTCATATAGTGGTTGCTGGCAATATGGTCTGTAGGTGAATTATAAAAGGCACCATTGCGGGTGTAGCCATATCCCGCAAGCAGCTGGTCAAAGCCATCCATAACCCTGTCATAATATTCGCGAACAGGCTTACCGGACATGATTGGCGTATCAAGCCATTTTTCAGGAGAAAACAGGTCCCGGTTGCTGTCAAGGTATTCAGGGTGTAAATCCCACAGCATAGTCATTGTAGTTGGGTCATAGTCAGGAACCTTGAATTCCTGAAGCCAGTCATACACAGTGGCTTCCCGGCCGAAGGCCTTAAGTGTGGGAGCAGCGGTTTCTTTGGCACGGCCAAGGGGCGAACAGTAAAAATCCGTGACCTTCCAGTTACGGGTTCTGTTCACAAGCAGGGCTGCCTCTCGCCTGCCTTTTTCTGTAAGTGTATCAGTTGCATAATCAGGCTCTGCATGCCTGATAAAAATTATTCTCATAGGTAAGCTCCTTCTTAATTATTATCCCAATTATATCAGTTTACCGATTAAATTTAAAGACTGAAAAACTGTTCATATCCCCTGCGCTTGTGGTATACTATATAAAATTAACGCAAGGATGTGACAGGATGCATATTTTAATTGACCTGAATAATTACGAAGTAACAGATTCTTTTTACCAGAGAACAGCGGCAAGAGGAGTTATCTGTAAGGATGGACGGTATCTTTTTATACATGGAAGATACAAGGATGTGAAGTTTCCCGGAGGCGGAATGGAACAGGGCGAGAGTCTTGTGCAGACGCTTATAAGGGAGGTGGCAGAAGAGACCGGATATCGTGTTATCCCTGAATCTATTGAAGAATGGGGAGACGTGGAGGAGAAAAGAAAGGGTCAGTATCAGGATTTGATGATAATGGATTCACATTATTTTTTCTGCCAGGTGGAGGAAACGGCAGGAGCCACTAATCTGGATGATTACGAAAAGGATTATGAATATAAGGCTGAGTGGCTTACACTTGAGGAAGCGCTGGAAGATAACAGGCAGGTGACGGATTATGATGCGTGTCCATGGGTTATCAGAGATACAAGAGTAATTGAAGAGCTTATTAATATGAAACAGGTGAATAATGGATAATCGAATCAGCTATTATAATGAATTTCGCTGTACGGGGGATAAGTGTCCCACCACCTGCTGCCAGCAGTGGAAAATTGCAGTTGACAAGATGACAGAGACAAGGTGGAAGAAAGTGCAGGCGCCGGAAAGCTATAAGCCTCTTTCCTCATATGTTGTAACAAGAGAGGGACAGAGGGTAATCAGGCTTGATAACGACAACAGATGCCCGTTTTTGCAAAAAGACGGATTATGCCAGCTGGTGTGTCTTCATGGTGAGGATATGCTGTCGAATACCTGTCATATTTTTCCAAGACAGATTAATGAGTACGGTGACTATAAGGAATACACACTGACAGCCTGCTGCCCGGAGGTAATAGATATAATCAACAGACAGGAAAGCATAGAGCTGGAGAACTGTGTTTTGGAAGCTGATGGTTATATGGCTGTACGACAGGTCATTCTTAATATTTTAAGAAATGAAGGCTATTCCATTAATACGGCAATGATGACAGGCTTTTATGTACTGCTGGATATAAGGGAGCGGGGCATGGCTGTACTTGATGAATATAAGGAACAGACAGGAATTGAGAGAATTATTAAGGCAATCGAGCAGATGAGCTTTGATAAAAGAGCCTCCTTTTCAGAATGTAATGAACTTTTTCTCGATATGGTGGAGAACTACAGACGACAGAGGCTGTATGGAGCTTTTCTTACGCCGTTGTGCGGGCTGGCAGAGGAGCTTGCGGCTGATGAGGAGGACATTAAGGTTCCAATAGGAGCCACGGAGGCTCTTAAGGAATATGAACCATTGCTTCGTAAATACCTTCAGGCAGAGGTGATTACCAGCCTGTACCTTGAGGATTATGACCTTGAAAATATGATTATTGCAATGCAGTGGATTGGAATGGAATATGCGGCTGTACGCCATGCATTGATTCTTACCCATATGCAGGGTAAGGAATTGACCTATGAAAGGGTCAGGGAATGTATTGTAATTACTGCCAGAATGACTGGCTATGATGAAGAGGATATAAGAGAATACATGATTAACAGCTTTGAGGCACCTGTATGGGAGTGGGGATATATGGCACTGCTGATGGGTAAGGAATAGATTTAAAGGAGACTGACTGCTATGGATAACAAGGAATATACAACGGGCACACTAATCAGACGATTTATGCCCTATTATAAAAAACACAGGATGGTTATAGCTATAGACCTGTTCTGCGCGGCGCTTACGACGCTGTGTGAGCTGGTACTTCCTATGATTATCAGATATATTACCAATACAGGACTTAACGATATAGCGAGCCTGACAGTAAGCATAATACTTAAAATGGGTCTTTTGTATCTGGGTCTTCGTGTAATTGACTGTATGGCTAATTTCTATATGGCAGATATGGGTCACGTAATGGGTGCGGCAATTGAGACGGATATGAGAAGAGATGCATATGCCCACCTGCAGCAGCTGTCCAACACCTATTTTAACAATACCAAGGTTGGACAGATAATGGGAAGAATTACCAATGACCTTTTTGATGTAACTGAGTTTGCTCATCACTGCCCTGAGGAGTTTTTTATAGCCGGAGTTAAAACCGTAGTATCTTTTATTATATTGTGTACAGTTAATGTACCATTGACAATTATGGTATTCGTTATTGTGCCGGTTATGGCATATGTGTGTATTAAACTGAATCGAAGAAACAGACAGGCCTTTGCCAGACAGAGAGTACAGATTGGTGAATTGAATGCAAGTATCGAGGATAGTCTGCTGGGTCAGAAGGTTGTTAAGGCTTTTACCAATGAAAATGTTGAGATTGACAAGTTTGAGAAGGGCAACCAGAAATTTTTTGATATCAAAAAACAGACCTACAAATACATGGCGACCTTTCAGACCTCCACAAGAGCCTTTGACGGACTTATGTATCTTGTGGTTATAGTTGCCGGTGGAATTTTTCTGCTTAAGGGTCACATATCAGCAGGAGACCTTGTTGCGTATACCATGTATGTATCAACGCTTATTGCGACCATAAGAAGAATTATTGAATTTGCTGAGCAGTTTCAGAGAGGACTTACTGGAATTGAGAGATTTTTGCAGATAATGGATGCGGATATTGAGATATTTGACGAGCCGGATGCTGTTGATATGGAGAAGCCTGAGGGCGCAATCGAATTTAAGGATGTATCCTTTGAATATCCGGATGACCATAACAGGGTATTTCATCATCTTAACCTAAGTGTAAGACCTGGTGAAAAGCTGGCAATAGTAGGACCTTCCGGCGGCGGCAAAACAACGCTGTGCAACCTGATTCCTAGATTTTACGAGATTACAGATGGTGCAATATGCATTGATAAGGAAAATATAAGACATTTCACACTTAAGAGTCTGAGACAGAATATAGGTATAGTACAGCAGGACGTGTATCTGTTCTCAGGTACTGTTCTTGAAAATATTATATATGGACGTCCGGATGCCACAAGAGAAGAGGCTGTTGAGGCTGCAAAGGAGGCTGGAGCCCATGAATTCATAATGGGGCTGAAGGATGGGTATGATACCTATGTTGGTGAGCGGGGAGTAAAGCTTTCCGGCGGACAGAAGCAGCGAATCAGTATTGCCCGTGTTTTCCTTAAGAATCCACCAATTATGATTCTGGATGAGGCAACCTCCGCGCTTGATAACGAAAGCGAATTCGCCGTTGCAAAGTCTCTTGCCAGACTTTCACAGGGAAGAACTACGATTACCATTGCCCACAGGTTGTCCAGTATTAAGAATTCTGACAGAATTCTGGTGCTTACTGAGGACGGAATTACAGAGGAAGGCAATCATGAGGAGCTTATGGCGAAGAAGGGAATCTATTACGATTTCTACACTATGGCTGACAGAATAAAATAATATGCAGGGGTAATTAATGAATATCGAACAGTATATAACATCCACAGACTCCAAGAATCTGTGGAGAAAATTCATAAAAGCCATTGAAAGATATGAGCTTATCTCAGATGGAGACCGTATAGCTGTATGTATTTCCGGTGGAAAGGATTCCATGCTTCTTGCCAAGCTGCTTCAGATGGTGGAAAAATATAAGCTGTATGATATCAAAACAGAGTACATTATGATGGATGCAGGATACGCCTCAAAGGATATCAGTATTATAAAAGATAATGCTGATAAACTGGAAATTCCTCTTCAGATATTTGAAACCACGGTATTTGATGATGTGGACAGCATTCAGGGCTCACCCTGTTTTTTCTGCTCCAGGATGAGAAGAGGCTTTCTGTATCGTAAAGCCAGAGAAATTGGCTGCAATAAAATAGCCCTTGGACATCATTACAATGATGTGGTTGAGACGATTCTTATGGGAATGCTGTATGGTGCGCAGATTCAGACGATGCTTCCCAAGCTTGCCAGCGATAATGTAGAGGGCCTTGAGCTTATTCGTCCACTGTACCTGATTCACGAGGAGGATATAATAAAGTGGAGAGATGAATGTGGATTTACTTTTACCAAGTGTGCCTGCCGTGTAAAAAAGTCTGGCGAGGATGAAGACACCACCAGACTTAAAGTCAGAAAATTAATTCGTGATTTAATGAATGACAACGCCCACATTGAGGATAACATCTGGGGAAGTGTAATGAATGTTAATCTGGACAAAATAGTGGGATACACCGATAACGGAGTGCATTACACCTTTATGGACAGGCAGGACAGGAATTAGAGCTCTTACTCATGTTGCTGTTGTGATACTGCCCGTCATTAGTGACGTCTCTGCCGAACCATTCAGGAGGAATATAGCTGTTAGCAGCCTCCTCTGAGTCGAATTCAACCTCTGCCAGAAGCAGACCATCATACTGTCCCTCAAAAACGTCAAGCTCAATTGTAAGATTGTTTTTTTCGGGAATTTCATAGCGTGTTTTGGTTATAATAATTCCGTCGGCTTTTTCAAGAAGGTGTTCATAGCTTTCTCTGGTAAGCGGAAGGTTATATTCCTCACGAACCATAAGACCCTTGCCCTTGTAGGTCAGATAGTAGTCATCATTATCCTGACGAACTCTTACAACAGGGGAGGTGCACAGATATGCCTGCTGAATTCTGCGTGCCTTACAGGCCGACAGGTCAACAGGAATTGTTTTAATTAAAAATTTTCTCTCTATTTCCATTGAAGAATCACTCCTTTAAGGATAAAATAACACATAACAGATAAAATAACCATAGAAAGGATTGGCAATATTATGAAAATATATGTATTTCTTGCAGACGGCTTTGAGACCGTGGAAGCACTTGGAGTTGTGGACATATTAAGACGTGGAGGAGTTGATGTATGTACAGTATCAATCAGCGATACCACAACTGTTGTAACATCCCATAAGGTTCCTGTTATTGCAGACTGTTTGCTTAAGGATACTGATTTTAGTGACGGAGATGCTCTTTTTCTCCCAGGAGGAATTCCGGGAACACCTAATCTTGAGGCCTGCGAGGACCTACATAAGCTTATTGACAGATATAACGCTGAGGATAAATATCTTGCAGCAATATGTGCAGCACCAAGCATCCTTGGACATTACGGAGTCCTTAAGGGTAAAAGGGCTACAAGCTATCCGGGATATGAGGAGGAGCTTACAGGTGCCACGTATACAGGCGCAGGAGTAGAGGTTGATGGTAAGGTGATTACCGGACGCGGTATGGGCAAAACAGTTGATTTTGGACTTAAGCTTCTTGAAATTTTTACAGATTCTGCCAATGCAGCCAAGATAGGCAAGGCAATCCAGTATCTGTAAATGTTATGCCACGAATTGCCATTATAATATATTCTTCCACGCACATAATAATGGTACAGCAAAACATTTTGCTGAACAACCATATTTCTCATGGAGGTGAACTATCATGGCAAGTAACTCAAGTAACAAAACATCAGTTCCAGAGGCAAAGGGCGCAATGGACAGACTTAAAATGGAAGTTGCATCAGAGCTTGGGGTACCTTTAAAAGAAGGTTACAATGGTGACTTAACATCAAGACAGGCTGGTTCAGTTGGTGGCGAGATGGTAAGAAAGATGATTCAGAGACAGGAAGAGCAGATGTCTTCTAAGTAATCGGAATTATTAACACCATAATGGTAAAAAGAGAGAGCTTTTGCAATGCAGGTGTAATATCTGCAGGGCGAAAGCTCTCTTCTTTAAGTGTTTTTCTAAATATATTTGAAATCAATATATAGAATGAAAAATGCATTGTTGATATGATGCAGTAATGCGAGTATAGTGAGAGTATACATATAAATAAGCAGTATTGTAAAAAGAGAGGTGGTTGCGATGAAGAAAAAAATGCTGATTGGGATAGGTACTTACATAGTTCTGACAATTGTACTGGCTATAATAGGATATGCAGGTACAATAGACAGATTTATTTTGGGAAATGAAATGGGATACAGTCTTATGGTTTTTTACCTTTTTATTCCAATCATTGGAGCTGCAATAGCTGTATTAATGACTATATACAATAATATTTTTAAATGGTTTGCTTTGCCGTATATGGTTATATGTTCATGCCTGTTGCAGAAATGGTTATTCGATACAATTGGTGCTCTGCCTATTATAGAGACAGCAGTTGTAATCGTAATTGGTATTGTTGTTACGAATGTGATTGTGGTAAGGAGAAAGAAAATATAATTTTGAATCAAAGGATATATGTTAAATAATGATTAAGCATTACCTGTTTCATCAGGCTGAGGAAAAAGGAGCAGCCTGATGAAATCCGACATTTACATAAATATGCGCAGGTAATAGTATGGTACAAATATTTTCTCAATAAATTTTGCAGCAGGCATGTACTGTCCAACGTTAATAAACACCGGGCAGAATATAAGGCAGCCCAGCAGCAGTGCCGGTATGCAGGCGGTTAGAACACGGCTGTTTCTGGTAATTGAGGTTAACACTGTACAGAATACCAGAGAAGCTGCTGTGAGTACCAATAATCCCGCTGCTTCCAGATACCATAGCGTGTATGTACCACTCCATATAAGGGTTATGGCGGCACTTATGGAGAAAAGTATTGAAGGAATAAGTGTATATAGCAGCCTTGAGATAATTCGGTATTTTTTATCAAGGGTATCAAATATATGCTGTTCATTGTCTCTGCGCCACAACACGCTGCCAAAAAGTGCAGACAGGAATATAAGAATCGAGGTAATACCCCTGACAGGAAATGCAACAGCACTGTCAGGGGTATTGTTATCGGCAATACCCTGTGAGCTGTAGGTCTTAAAGTCAATATGAAAGGTCTCACTGCTGCCTGTATAGTAATCGTAATTGTCAAGCAGCTGGTCTATCACACTGGAATCAGTGGAGGCAAACAGCCCTGTCTGGTTAACATAATCTGTTATTATATATACTCCCTGAAGCTTTATAAGCTCCGCATAGACAAGCTCATTGATTGCAGGCTGAATGGTCTGCGCAGGCTGTCTGATTACAAGTATGCTGTCATTGCAGTCGGCATCACAGGTTCGCTGTGTAAGGTCATCAGGCAGCACATAGCCGCATATTATACTGGAATTCTTTACAGCCCTGTTAAGACTGTCAAGGTCGTCATACATGGTAAAGGTTATTGAACCCTCTTTACTGATAAGCTCGTCTGCCAGATGCAGTGACAGCTCATCCTGACCATCTACATATATTCCGGCTTCATAGTCCACACTGTCATTATCAGAGGGTATTTTATTCATAATAAAAGCAAAAAGAGGAACAAGCACCAGCAGCGCAGTCAGAAGGGGATTCTTAAGCTGCCTTTTGGTGAGAATTAAAAGCCATGTCATAAATTTGCGCATCTAACGTTCCCTCCCTTTAATTACTGTAATTCCAATACTTAATCCAACAAAGCCAAGGGTATAGCCAAGAACTGCAGATATCTGGGAGAACCTGATTCTGCCAAAAAGAATGGATTCCAGCAGCTCACACCAGTGCTTTACAGGAAGCAGGCGGCCGATACGTGCCGCAGCATCCGGCAGATATGAATCTGGAACAATTCTTCCGCATACATACAGCATCCCCGCCGTTAAAAGAAATATCAGCAGCGTGCTTACAAGACCGCTGTCTGCCATAGTGCACAGACACATAATAAAGCTGACAAGGGATGCAACAAGGAGCAGGTATGCCAGTGCACCAGTCAGTGACAGGTTAATGTAGGAGGACGCAAAGCTTAGTCCGGCGGCAAGAATCAGTCCCCCAAAGAGCATGGCAAATACCGTGGTAACAGCAGCAAATTCACTGAGGCGGATATAGCCCTTGGAAATACGGTTGATTTTCAGGGATTCCATTACTACCGGCTTATAGCTGGCAAAGCAGTCCCCTGCTGTAATTGCGCAGAGAAGAATAATAAGTATAATTCCGGAACACAGGTAGTAGCCAAGGGCACTTATATTGCCTGTAGCAGATATCACCTGGGATTTGAAAAAGCCTGCGCGGTTAAGTGCATATCTGGTGTAATAGTCATTAAGATAGTTCTCCGCATCAGCTATGGCAGCATCCTGATTATAGGCCCATAAAAGGTCATCAACTGCGTAGATTCCGGACTGAACATAGGCAAGAGAGTGACCTCCGGCGTCAATAACGTTGCAGAATATCAGGGTTTCAAGACCAGCGTTTTCCGGCATAATAACTGTTGCAGGAATGTTGTCACCGTACATGATTCCGTTAACAAAGCCCTCTGGTATAACGGCCACTGCCACTACCTCACCACGGTCCATCATTGCAAGGGCACTGTCCATGTCAGCTGGAACAAAGGTGCAAAAGCTGCTTAGGCTGTCCATACTCTGAACCACCTTGAAGCCAAGCGCGATTCGTGAATCGTCATCCGGCATAACGGCAGCAACCTTAATCTGTACAGGAGAGGAAGCGTTATCGTTAAGTATTTTGTTGCCGCAGTAGCCGGCAGCACAGGTTATCACTCCAAATATTATCATACATAATACAAGTCTCGGAATTATGCGAAGGGTGGACTTAAGCTGAAAGCCCAGAAACAGCAGGTGTTTTTTAACCATTGTCAGCAGTCATCCTTTCCATAATATCCGTAATTGTGGAGTGCTCCTTAAGGGCAGTAAGCCTTCCCTCATTCATAAGATACATATGATTGCATACACTAAGCTCACCCTCCTCATGGCTTGCAATAATTATTGTTCCGCCAGAGGCAATATATCTGCTCATGTAATTTTTAATATCATTTTTAAATACAATATCAAGAGAAGCACCGGGCTCATCAAGAATGAGAAGCTGTGGGTCCTTGGCTATTGAGCAGGCGATGCTAAGTCTTTTTTTCATGCCGCCGGAGAGCTGGCTGACCCTGTAGCCAAGATACCGGTCAATACCGAATTCGGCAATAAGCCCCTCCTTTATGTCCTTTTTCAGACTGTGGGTGCTGTCACAGTACCACAGCTTAAGATTGTCCCTTACTGTCAGGTTGTCAAAAAGAGGATTCTCCTGAGGAACATAGCCGATATATCTGGAAAATATTTTGGAATGAGTAAGAGGTGTCTCACCATTATATGTAATAGTACCGGCGGTAGGTCTAAGTGCGCCGGAGAGAATTTTCAGCAGAGTGGATTTGCCGCAGCCATTGGCTCCTACAATTCCTATGCAGTCACCCTGATTTCCATCAAAGGATATATCTGTAAGGACCTGTCTGTGTCCGTAGCTTTTTTGAATGTCTTTTACTTCAATGAGTGCCATTGTGTACCCCCGTCTAGGATTTATGAAAAATATTTTAGCACACCGTATTTTATAATGCAAAAAAATATGATATATTCGGTGTATATGCTGTAAGGGAGGCTTAATATGAGCCAGACAAAAAAGAAACTTATCACATGCGACAATTGTGGCGCACAGTATTCCATATCAGAGCCCAAGTGTCCATATTGTGAATGTGAAAATAAAATAGAATCAGCCAGGCGTTTTAATGAAAAGCTTAACAATAAGCGCAAGGAGATTCACAGGATATCCCGCTGGCCAGACAACGTGGTCCGCCATGTTACCAAAACACTTGCAATATGTGTGGCTGTAACAGTGGTGCTGGTAACAATCATAATTATTATATCTATGAAAATGTCAGCAGGAAGCCAGTCCCAGACCTATGATACCAAGGAAAAGGAGCTTAACGAGCTGGAATCCATGTATGATGCCGGAGATTACAGCGCAATTACAGGCAAGGTTAGAAGTGAACGGCTTTACAGCGGTGTTTTTGCCAAATATTCCCAGATATCAGATGTGTACTACTATAAGGAGCTGGCAGAACAGTACTTCACTGAGCTTGAGGAGGATACCTATGGCTATGAGTCCACACTAAAGCTGTACATAGAATACGCACTGACCTATGGCTGTATTGCTGTTAATAATGCCCAAAGCTACATTGATGCCAATGATAATTTTGATAATGATGATGTTCTGGCTCAGCAAAGAGACCAGCTGCTTACCAGCTTTAAACAGCAATTTAAGCTTACGGATGAAGAGATTGAGCATCTGCTTAGCATAGAACAGACCGAGGAGATTGGCACCTACGCAGAGATGATTTATGGGAGGATATACTGATGAAATGTGAGAATTGTGGAGCAGATTATCTGGCAGACCTGCAGTTTTGTCCATTTTGTCATACCGTTAACCCGGAGTGGTTCACCAGACAGGCAAAAGAACAGGAGCTTGAACATAAGAAGGAACAGACGGTCAGGAAGGTCAGGCGGCAGTTTGCAACAATATGGAGAGACAGCCTGTGCAGCCGTTTCCTTACAGGAGCCATAATGCTGTTCGTTGGACTGATTGCAGCAGTATTTATTGCCGCATTTATCATGGAGGGCAGTGGCTCTCTTTCCCGCAAAATACATATTGATAAGTATGAGCGCCAGATGGAGGAATATTATCAGGCAGGAGAGTATGGACAGCTGTACGCCTATATGAGTGATAAGGAGCTGACAGGAACCGACTATTATGCATATACTCAGGCAGGACTGATGTATTCATATATGCAGAATTACAGGATAAGTGCTTATGAGCTGTTAGATGATATGAAGGATGACGGGCATATAAGAAGTGACAGCGACATATGGTCAGTTATGCATTACGCCAGTCAGGTAATTAAGCGCAGCGGAGTTTATGAGAAAATAGATACGCGCAACCAGGCACTTTTTGATGAATATTCAGATGAAATAAGGACATATGTGCGAACCTATCTTAAGCTTACCGACGAGGAGCTGGAGGCCTATGTTAACTATGAAATGACCTCGTCAGATGGTATTGCGCTCATTCTTGAGAGAACGGGGGTTATATGTGATGAAGAGTAAAAGACCGGTGCTTAAAAAGACGATTTTTTTCATTCTGTTTACGCTGGCAGATATTATCCTGATAATTGGCATGGTATCGGCTTTTACCTCAAGTCTTGAGGACAGGGATGTAACCTATGCAGTAAGAGAAGTAGAGGAGGGCTATTATTCGGCCGACTATCCACGAATGCTTGATATGCTGGAGCTTTATGAGTTCTATTCGGAGGATTTTGACATGTACTGGGAGGTCGGAAAAGCCTATATATGCAGCCGGAATTACAGCATGTATACAGACAGTGGAGATACCTCCAAGGCGCAGCAGTATTATGATGAGCTGGAACAGATGTATAAGAACTGTGAATTTGACGAAAATAAGAAGATAATTAGCGGTTTTCTTAAGTAAACACAGGGTATTGGTTTATTGACATATTAAATCATGGTGTGCTATAATAAACGCCATGTGACCGTTTATTGGGAATATAAGGTAGAACGGTATTATTAAGGAGGAAATAAGTAAATGAGTTTTACAGTAGAGAATTTAGAGAAAAACATGGCAAAGCTTACAATTGAAGTTTCAGCCGAAGATTTTGAAAAGGCACTTCAGAATGCATACAATAAGAACAAGAACAAGTTCAGTGTTCCTGGCTTTAGAAAGGGCAAGGTTCCAAGAGCTATGCTTGAGAAAATGTATGGAGTAGGTATCTTCTATGAAGATGCTGCTAACGAGCTTATTCCAGTTGAATATAGCAAGGCTGCTGAAGAGAGCAAGCTTGATATTGTATCACAGCCTGAAATCGATGTTACTGAGATTGAGAAGGGCAAGGGTTTTACATTTACAGCAGAGGTTGCAGTTAAGCCTGCAGTAACTCTTGGTGATTATCTTGGAGTTGAGATTGAAAAGGTTGATGTTAAGGTAACAGCTGATGACGTTAAGGCTGAGCTTGAGAAGGTAAGAGACCAGAACTCAAGACTTGTTGATGTTACAACAAGAGCCGTTAAGGATAAGGACCAGACAACAATTGATTTTGAAGGATTTGTTGATGGTGTACCATTTGAAGGCGGAAAGGGAACAGATTATCCACTTACAATCGGTTCACATTCATTTATTGATAACTTTGAAGAGCAGCTTATCGGTGCTAAGATTGGTAAGGAAGTTGAAGTTAATGTTACATTCCCTGAGGAATATCAGGCTAAGGAGCTTGCAGGTAAGGCTGCAATGTTCAAGGTAACAGTTAAGGCTATTAAGGTTAAGGAACTTCCTAAGCTTGATGATGAATTCGCAGCAGATGTATCAGAATTCTCAACATTAACAGAATATAAGGCTGATATCAAGAAGAAGCTTACAGAGCAGAAGAAGGAAGCTGCCAAGAAAGAGAAACAGCAGAAGGCAGTAGCTAAGGCTGTTGAGAATGCCACAATGGATATCCCTGAGGCTATGATTAAGTCACAGGTTAACAGAATGGTTCAGGATTACTCACAGAATTTACAGCAGCAGGGTCTTTCATTAGACGCATATATGCAGTACATGGGAGCAACTCCAGAGCAGTTTATGGAGAGCCTTAAGCCAGAGGCTGAGACAAGAATTAAGAACAGCCTTGTACTTGAAGCAGTTGCAGCAGCTGAGAAGATTGAGATATCAGAAGAGGATGTTGAAGCAGAGCTTCAGAGAATGGCTGATATGTACAAGATGGAGCTTGACAAGATTAAGGAATTCATGGGAGATGCTGAGAAGGAACAGATTAAGGATGACCTTTCAATTCAGAAGGCAGCAGAGCTTATTGCTGACAAGGCAGTTGAGGCTTAATCAATTCTTACTTGGGACAGGTTTGAAGCTAATATGGTAAGCCCCGCAGACATCAATGTTAAGGAGGTAGTCAGATATGAGTTTAGTACCATATGTCATTGAACAGACAAGCCGTGGAGAAAGGTCATATGACATTTATTCACGTTTACTTAAAGAGAGAATTATTTTCCTTGGAGAAGAGGTTACAGATGCAAGTGCCAGCGTTGTAGTTGCACAGTTACTTTTCCTTGAAGCAGAGGACCCTGGAAAAGATATTCAGTTATATATTAACAGTCCTGGTGGTTCTGTTACAGCAGGTATGGCAATATATGACACAATGAATTACATCAAGAGTGATGTATCAACAATCTGTATAGGTATGGCAGCCAGCATGGGTGCATTCCTGT
>CAYTWF010000042.1:0-8275 GCA_964441705.1 uncultured Butyrivibrio sp. | reverse complement strand
GATTTGCTCTTCCTAATGCAGAGATTATGATTCATCAGCCAAGTGGCGGAACCAAGGGTATGGCATCAGATATTAAGATTGTTGCAGATGAGATTCTTAAGACCAAGCACAGACTTAATTCAATCCTTGCTGCTAATACAGGTAAACCAATTGATGTTATTGCAGTAGATACAGACAGAGATAATTACATGACTGCTCAGGAAGCCGTAGAATATGGTCTTGTTGACAGTATTATTGAGAAAAGACAGTAAGAGTTAACTGGAGTACCCGTCCCATTTAAGGGGCGGGACTTCTTATCTATCCAACCATAGGGTGAGATAGGATATTCGGGAGGTAGCAGAAGTGGCAGGAAGAAAAGATGACGAACTTTGCGTTTGTTCATTTTGTAACAAGAATCAGAAGCAGGTTAAGAAGCTTATAGCAGGACCTAATAATGTATATATCTGCGATGAGTGTATAGAGATTTGCAACGAGATTATTAATGACGAATTTGAAGATGACGATTTAGAGGCTAAAGAGACCTCCGGTGAAGACGCTGGAATTAATCTTATTAAGCCGATGAAGATAAAAGAACTTCTTGATGAATATGTAGTAGGACAGGATGATGCCAAGAAGGTTCTGGCAGTATCAGTATATAATCATTATAAGAGAATATTATCCAATGATAAGAGCGAGTCTGACATTGAATTACAGAAGAGTAATATTATGATGCTTGGACCAACCGGTTCAGGTAAGACCTATCTTGCACAGACTCTTGCCAAAATCCTTAATGTTCCATTTGCAATTGCAGATGCAACAACTCTTACAGAGGCTGGCTATGTAGGTGAGGATGTTGAGAACATTCTGCTTAAGCTTATACAGGCTGCTGATTATGATGTGGATAAGGCTGAAAAAGGAATTATCTATATAGATGAGATTGACAAAATAACACGTAAATCTGAGAATGTTTCAATTACAAGAGACGTGTCAGGTGAAGGTGTTCAGCAGGCACTTTTAAAGATTCTTGAAGGAACTGTTGCATCAGTGCCGCCTCAGGGAGGAAGAAAGCACCCACAGCAGGAGCTTATTCCGATTAACACCACTAATATTCTGTTTATATGTGGCGGAGCCTTTGACGGACTTGAGAAAATAATTGAGTCAAGAATGGACCAGAAATCAATCGGTTTTAATGCTGAGATAACCAACACAGTTGAAGAGGATATAGGAAAGCTTTTCTCCAAGGTGCTTCCACAGGACCTTGTGAAATTCGGACTTATTCCTGAGTTTGTAGGACGTGTACCTGTAACAGTAGCCCTTAATATGTTAGATGAGCAGGCACTTGTCAATATTCTTACACAGCCTAAGAATGCGCTTGTTAAGCAGTACCGCAAGCTGTTTGAATATGATGAGGTTGACCTTGAGGTAACACCTGAAGCAGTTCAGGCAATCGCCAAGAAGAGCCTTGCAAGAAAGACAGGAGCCAGAGGACTCAGGTCTATTATGGAGAATGCAATGATGGATGTTATGTACAGAATTCCATCAGATGATACAATAGCTAAATGTATTGTCACAGAAGATACTATTGAGAACAGCGCAACACCACTCCTTGAATATAGAAGTGAGCAGCTGCCTGTTAAGAAAAAAGTAACACATACAATTGAAAAGAATAATAACGGAGAGACCGCATGATGGAGTTAATCAGAGATTTACCTGTTATTGCACTCAGAGGAATGACCATACTACCATATATGGTCATTCATTTTGATGTAAGCAGAAAACAGTCAATTAAGAGTGTAGACTATGCAATGAAGAATGGACAGAGAATATTTCTTGTTGCCCAGAAGTCAATTGAGATAGAAGAGCCACAGCGCGAGGATGTATATGATACAGGAACAGTATGTGAGGTCAGACAGATTGTTAAGATGCCTGGAGGACTTGTGCGTGTTCTTGTTAAGGGACTGCAAAGAGCAGAGCTTACCTCACTTTCAATAGTGGATGGATTTATGTCAGCAGATGTGCTTCCATCAGAAAGCGGTGAGCCATATATACCTGATGCAGAGCGTGATGCCAGAATATCCATGCTTAAGGAAATGATGAAGAAATATTATATTATCGCCGGAAGAGACCAGGGAGATAATGTTCAGAGACTTCAGCAGCAGGACACACTGGATGAGCTTGTATACAGATGCGTAGCAGAATGTACCAATGATTATGAAGTAAGACAGAGTATTCTTGATGAAGAGGATTTACTGTCAAGATTTGATATGGTATGTGACCTGATATGCAAAGAGATAGAGATATCTGAGATTAAAAAAGAGCTTGCACAGGATATTAAAGAGAGAATTGACAAGCACCAGAAGGAATATGTTATGCGCGAACAGCTTCAGGTAATTCACGAGGAGCTGGGAGATGGCGATGTTGAAGAAGAGTCGGAGGAGCTTAGAAGCAAGGCAGCGCAACTGAATGCCTCTGATGAAGTTAAGAACAGAATACTCAAGGAAATCAAACGCTATGAGGCAGTGTCCGGAGGCTCTGCTGAGGCGGCGGTTATCAGAACCTATATTGACACTCTTCTGGAGCTTCCATGGAATGAACGCTCAGAGGATAATAATGATATTACTAATGCCCAGAAGGTGCTGGATAATGACCATTACGGACTTAAGGATGTTAAAGAAAGAGTAGTGGAATTTCTTGCAGTAAGAGCGTTAAACAGTCATGGTGACAGTCCTATAATATGTCTTGTTGGACCTCCGGGAACAGGCAAAACCTCAATTGCGTCATCTGTTGCCAAGGCACTGAACCGTAAATACATACGCATATGCCTTGGAGGTGTACGCGATGAGGCAGAGATAAGAGGACACCGTAAAACCTATGTTGGAGCAATGCCGGGAAGAATTATTGAGGGCCTAAAGCAGGCTAAGGTTGGCAATCCGCTGATGCTTCTTGATGAGATAGATAAGGTTGGTACTGACAGCAGAGGAGATACTGCATCAGCACTCCTTGAGATACTTGACAGTGCGCAAAATAGTGCCTTTATAGACCATTATATTGAAACACCTGTAGATTTATCAGAGGTTCTTTTTATAGCAACTGCTAACGATACAAGCACTATACCGAGACCACTGCTTGACCGAATGGAGGTTATAGAGGTTAACAGCTATACCCAGGTTGAGAAGTTTCATATTGCCAGAGAGCACCTTATTGCCAAGCAGCTTGAGAAAAATGGGCTTCGTTTGGGACAGCTTGCCTTTACAGATGAGGCAGTTAATTCAATAATCGAAGGCTATACCAGAGAGGCTGGAGTAAGAGAGCTTGAAAGACGTATCGGAGCTGTATGCAGAAAGGCTGCCAAGGAGGTACTTGGCGGACGTAAGAGCATTATCAAGGTAACAGATACTAATCTGAAAAAATATCTTGGAACAGCAAAGTACGATAAAGAAACGGTACAGGAGGAAGACCAGACTGGTATCGTTAAGGGTCTTGCATGGACCAGCGTAGGCGGGACCACTCTTGATGTGGAGGCCTGCATAATGGATGGTAAGGGTGAGCTGGTACTTACAGGTAAGCTTGGAGATGTTATGAGGGAATCTGCAATGGTTGCAAGAGGTTACATACGCTCTGAGGCTGAGCATTATAGAATTCCATCGGATATGTTTGTTAACAAGGACATACATCTTCATGTACCGGAGGGAGCAGTTCCTAAGGATGGACCATCTGCGGGAATTACAATTACGCTTGCAATGCTGTCGGCATTAACAGGGCGTAAGGTAAGACATGACATTGCCATGACAGGGGAGATAACCCTTCACGGGCATGTGCTTCCAATTGGAGGACTTAAGGAAAAGATTCTTGCAGCTAAGAAAATAGGAATTATGCAGATACTTGTACCTGCTAAGAATAAAAAGGATGTTGCAGACATTGATGAAGAGATTCTAAAGGGTCTTAAAATCACTTATGTAACCACAATGGATGATGTTGTTAAGGCCGGACTAAGAGGCGGATTATTCATCCAGGAGCAGGAGGCTCATTATGGTAATTAAAAGTATTAACCTGGAAACTGTATGTGGAATTACCAGTACATTTCCTGACAACACATTGCCGGAGGTGGCATTTGCAGGTAAATCCAACGTAGGTAAATCTTCAATGATTAATGCGCTGATGAGAAGAAAATCCTATGCCAGAACCTCTTCACAGCCAGGTAAAACACAGACTGTTAATTTCTACAATATTAATGATGTATTCTATTGTGTAGACCTTCCGGGATATGGATATGCTGCAACCTCAGCACAGACAAGGGAAAAATGGGGTAAGATGATAGAACGCTATCTTCATGGCTCCAAACAGCTTAAACAGGTGTTTTTGCTGATAGATATAAGACATAAGCCATCAGCTAATGACAGACTTATGTATGAATGGATAATTTATCAGGGCTATGAACCGATTATTATTGCTACTAAGCTTGATAAGATTAACAGAAGCCAGATTCAGAAGCAGGTGAAGCTTGTCAAAGAAGGATTGGGAATGAAATCTGGTGGAATGGTTATTCCTTTTTCAGCAGAGACCAAACAGGGTCTTGATGACATATGGAATGTCATAGACCCTCTTGTAATCCCGCAATCACATTAATTTTTTGATGATAAATTCGTAGATGCCCTGGCTTTCGTCCTTCCATTTGCCACACATCTCATCTGCGACCTCTTCATCAGGTACGGATACGGTCAAATCAATAAGACTGTATCCGTTTTCTTTTACACAGCAGTGAACCGCATAATCGCCAGCAGTTGTTCGGTAATATTCGGAAATAACATTTGCAGACTGCTTGAGTTCATATTTATTCTTGGTGAGATAATCATTAACATCCTTCTTGATATCGTCAGATATTTTTCCTCCAAAATACTCCAGCATCTGATGTCCCTGGTCGGTAAGGGTATAGCTTGTGTTGCTGCGGCTGCTTTCCACATTAATCAGCCCATCATCCTGAATAACTCCAAGAACCTGAAGAATTGTTGGGTTGTCAGTGTAGCCCTTCTCAATAATAAATCCTGCAATTGTTGAATAAGATAACGGAAAATCAACTCTGTCTAACATGTACAGAATAATTAACTTGTATAATGTAGTTGTCTCTAAGGCCATTATCTGAATTCCTTTCCCTGATATGTATTTCTATTAATAAATTCTCTGTTAATTGAATTAAGCACGTTCTTTTTGTTGCAGCTCCATAGTGGAGCAATCAAAAGCTTTCGTGGTCCGTCACCTGTGATTCTGTGAATGACCATGTCCGGTGGAAGTATTTCAATAATATTAACAACGCTTTGTACATATTCCTCAAGGGACATTGCCTGAAAAAGACCTTTTTCATAGTCAAGTGCAAGGTCTGTACCCTGTAGTATATGTAAAAGCTGAAGCTTGATTCCCTGGGCGTGGCTGTCGGCAATATGTCTGGCTGTAGCAAGGTAATCAGACATATTCTCACCTGGCAGACCAATAATCATGTGAGTGACAAATGGAATACCGGCGTCCCTAAGGCGTGCTGCTGCCTGGTCATATACCAAAAGCGGATAGCCACGGCGTATATACCGGGCTGTATGTTCGTTGGAGGTCTGCAGACCAAGCTCAATCCATACAGGCTTAATAGTGTTAAGTCTGGCAAGCAGCTCAATAACATCACTTTCAAGACAGTCAGGTCTTGTGGCAATGGACAGACCGGCAATTCGCTCATCACTAACAGCCTCTGTAAAAATACTTTGAAGAACCTCTACAGGGGCATAGGTATTGGTAAATGCCTGAAAGTAGGCAATATACTGTGAACCTGTGAATTTGGAGGATATGCGCTCTATACCCTCATCAATCTGGGCGGTTATGGAATGTCTGTAATCAGCGGCAAAGTCACCGGAACCACCTGCACTACAGAAAATACATCCCTGCCTGCCAAGGGTGCCGTCCCGGTTGGGACAGGTCATACCGGCATTCAGGGATATTTTGTATACTTTATGTCCGAACAGCTCTCTGTAATATTGGTTAAGTGAATAATATGGTCGGTGTTCCATTATCTGATATGGTCTTTAACAGCCTTGCTTACAACATCAGCAACTCTAGGGTCAAAGGCCTCAGGCAGAATGTTGTTCTCATTAACATCAGCATCATCAACAAGTCCGGCGATGGCATGAGCGGCAGCAAGCTTCATTTCCTCTGTAATCTGTGGAGCACGTCCTTCAAGAGCACCCTTGAAAATACCTGGGAAAGCAACTACATTGTTAACCTGGTTAGGAAAATCGCTTCTTCCTGTACCAACAACCTTGGCACCGGCGGCCTTGGCAACGTCAGGCATAATCTCAGGAACAGGATTAGCCATGGCAAAAAGAATGGAATCCTTATTCATGGAGGCTACCATTTCCGGGCTGACAATATTAGGAGCAGATACACCTACGAAAATATCAGCACCCTTAAGGGCATCTGCAAGGCTTCCGTGAGCATGTTCAAGATTGGTTACTTCTACCATCTGCTTCTGCATCCAGTTAAGACCCTCTGAATCAGAGGAGAGGATACCTGACTTGTCACACATGGTAATATGCTTAAAACCATATGTAAGAAGAAGCTTAGTGATTGCAACACCTGCTGAACCTGCACCGTTAACGACTACGCGGCATTCCTCTTTGACCTTGCCTGTGACCTTAAGTGCATTAATTATACCTGCGAGAACAACAATAGCGGTACCGTGCTGGTCATCATGAAATACAGGAATGTCAAGAGCAGCCTTAAGTCTTTCCTCAATCTCAAAGCAGCGTGGAGCTGATATATCCTCAAGATTAATTCCACCAAAGGCAGGAGCTATATTAATAACTGTCTTGATAATCTCCTCTGTATCCTGTGTGTCAAGACAGATAGGAACAGCATTAACATTACCGAATTCCTTAAAAAGAACTGCCTTGCCCTCCATAACAGGCATAGCTGCATATGGACCAATGTTACCAAGTCCAAGAACTGCACTGCCATCTGATACAACCGCAACAGTGTTGGATTTGATTGTGTATTTGTACGCAAGCTCCTTGTCCTTGGCAATAAGCTTACAAGGCTCTGCAACACCTGGCGTGTATGCCAGAGCAAGGTCCTCTCTCGTCTTAATTGCGCATTTAGATGCTGTTTCAAGCTTGCCTTTCCATTCTTCATGTAGCATAAGAGCTTTTTCACCGTTTGTCATGATATACCCATCCTTTTTTAATCATAATTACTACTATTCTAGCACGATGAGATTTTTAAGTAAAGACTGGCAGCGATAATTGATGGTAAAAATAATTTGTATCTTTACATGGGACAAATAGATGATGTATAATATACCTATCTTATTGGTCTTAATTATTCCAAATTTAACCCCAATGTTAACTAATTTCCGACACGTACAGGTATGCTGGGCTCGGAAATGCTTTAAAAATTTATTAAGGAGATATTTATGAGAGAAAAACTTCAGACACTTTCTTTAGCTGCATTAAAGGATATAGCAAAGGACAAGCAGGTTAAGAATGTCAGCGGAATGAAAAAAGCTGAATTAATCGATGCAATTCTTGCTGTAGCAGATAATGCGACACAGACTAAGCAGGAAACAGGTAATACTTCTGAGAAAAGAAATGATGACAGAAGAACAGTGGCAAGAACAGAATCCAGAACGGAATCCAGAACAGATGACCCTTATAAGCAGGAATATGATCCGGAATTAGTTGATAAGGGACCGGATGCTGACGGCATTTTGGAGGTAATGACTGATGGCTATGGATTTATCAGATGTGCCAATTTCCTCCCGGGTGAGAATGACGTATATGTATCACCTGCACAGATTAAGAGATTTGGACTGAAAACAGGTGATATTATTGTAGGTAAGAAACGTGTCAGAAATCAGGGCGAGAAATTCAGTGCTCTTTTATATATGAAGACAATTAACGGATATTCTCCAGCTGAGATTGCAAGAAGAAAGCCTTTTGAAAAGCTTACACCAATATTCCCTAATGAGAGAATTCATCTTGAGCTGTCTGGCAGCAGTACCGCAATGAGAATTATGGACCTTATATCACCTATTGGTAAGGGACAAAGAGGTATGATAGTATCACCTCCTAAGGCAGGTAAGACTACACTGTTAAAGCAGGTTGCCAGGTCCATAACAACCAATAATAAGGATATGCATCTGATTATTCTGCTTATTGATGAGCGACCAGAGGAAGTAACAGATATTAAGGAATCAATTCAGGGAGACAATGTAGAGGTAATCTACTCTACCTTTGATGAGCTGCCTGACCACCACAAGAGA
>CAYTWF010000041.1:953-28538 GCA_964441705.1 uncultured Butyrivibrio sp. | reverse complement strand
GCAATATGAACAATACCGGTACCATCTGACATTGTTACGTAGCTGTCACAAGTAACAAAATGTGCCTTCTTATGCTGTCTGACTGCTGCTTCTCCAGCACATTTGAATAATGGCTCATACTCCTTATATTCAAGTGCCTGTCCTTTACAGGTCTCAAGTACCTCGTAGGCAGGTGTTCCCTCTTCTCTTTCAAGACCTCCAAGAACCTTATCAAGAAGGGCCTCTGCCATATAGTATGTGTATCCGTCAACAGCCTTAACCTTGCAATAGGTCTCCTCAGGATTAACACATAATGCTACGTTGGATGGAAGTGTCCAAGGTGTTGTTGTCCATGCAAGGAAATATGCATCCTCATCAACAAGCCTGAAACGGACAACTGCTGAACGTTCTTTTACATTCTTATAGCCCTGTGCCACCTCATGTGATGAAAGAGGAGTTCCACATCTAGGACAGTAAGGTACAATCTTAAATCCCTTGTAAAGGAGCTTCTTGTTCCATATTTCTTTAAGAGCCCACCATTCTGACTCAATAAAATCGTTATCATAGGTTACGTAAGGATTATCCATATCAGCCCAGAATCCAACTGTGCCTGAAAAATCCTCCCACATTCCCTTATATTTCCATACTGATTCCTTGCAGTATTTGATAAATGGCTCAAGACCATATTCCTCAATCTGCTCCTTGCCATCAAGACCAAGCTTCTTCTCAACCTCAAGCTCTACCGGAAGTCCGTGGGTATCCCATCCAGCCTTACGTGGTACCATGTATCCCTTCATTGTTCTGTATCTTGGAATCATATCCTTGATAACACGGGTAAGCACATGTCCAATATGTGGCTTGCCATTAGCTGTTGGAGGTCCATCATAGAATGTATATTCCGGACATCCCTCACGCATTTCCATGCTCTTTTCAAATATTTTCTTGTCTTTCCAGAATTGCTGAATTTCTTTTTCTCTCTCGACGAATTTAAGGTCTGTTGATACTTTCTCGTACATTTTTATCAATTCCTTTCCAAAATATTGTATTATCTGCGGTCATGGTGTAACCTGGCACCTTTGCTTTATGGAAAGCAAAAGGCCCCTGCCGCGTATTGGCAGAGGCCTGAAATAATTCATCAGTAATAATCACTATCAGTGATACTCTCGGCATACCAACATATGCGTTCTCTGTAACGGGAGAAAACCGCCTCAGTCTAATTATCTTAAATGATATATCAAAAAGATGTTCAACCGGGAACTCCGGAGTGATATTCAACCTGATTCTAATAGTACCGCTTTCCAGCTGACGCGGCTCTCTGTTACGTTCAAAAAAGGTCTACTGTCTCTTTCATAGTCTTGAATAGCCTAATTATAGACACAAGTAAAATATTTGTCAATTGCAATATTAACTCAAGTATACTTTAGTAAAGTTAACTTTAGTTAATTGTCAGCCGGCATTCACAAATTACAACCCCATATGCTATAATCATATAAAAACAGGAGCGTGCTATGAAACAGTATCTTCCATATATAATAACATCATATCTTTTAATTATTAATATCACTGCCTTTGCCCTTATGGGCATTGATAAGCATAAAGCCAGAAAGCATCAGTGGCGCATTAAGGAGCGAACACTTTTTCTTAGTGCAATACTCGGCGGAAGCATAGGTTCCATACTGGGAATGCAGGTTTTTCGGCATAAAACAAAGCATACCCACTTTGTAATAGGTATGCCTGTGATTCTTGTTATTCAAATTATAATTTCTGTTGCTTTGTATTTATTATTATAATATTCCTTTCAGGCACTGCTCAAGCGAGGCTATAAGCGTGTTCAGATTATCCTTTAGTACCTCTTTTCCATCGAACATATGCCCAAGAAGCTGCTTAATATTATTCTCAAAATTATCCGGCAGAACAGCGCATTTTTCCAGACAATAGAATACCATTCTTTTCTCACCGGGATGCGTCTGTCCATTCATTGCATAGATAATATCAAAATATGACTCAAGAAATGCAGCCATTCTGTGATTAACACTTACAATATCCCCTCGTCCTGCCGCTTTAAGGAGCTGCAGTTCGTATGCGGGAAGTGACTTGCGAAGAAGTCTCATATTCCAGTCAATAATATTTTTCTTAAGCTGGTCCGGATAAGGAACGTCAAATCTTTCTACTGCTGCCTCAAGTCTTTTGTCTCTGTCATATATAATCCTGCAGTTCATCAGGTTATGCCACATACATGTAGTATATCCATTATGAGGCTCATACTGCTCCACCACCTGCGCGACCCCAGCTGTAAAGTCATCAAGACTGCGGTACAAAATATCTATATCTATTCCATCCTTTAATGTACAGTTATCCTCAAGCTCCCAGAAATGGTTACCAAGCTCTATAACGCTGCAGTATCTGTTAAGAATATCAAGCCTTACAGCGTCCGGTATCATTTCCGTGCAATATACGTACACATCATAGTCCGATTTGGCATCATAATTATTACCCGCTCTTGAACCTCCAAGAGCAATCGCCTCTACCTGGCTAAGCCCGGCAAATTCATTAAAAAGCTGCTCTACCATTATTGTGTCCTCCATGCTTTAATATATCCTATTGTATCATACTGCACGTCGCTAAAAGCATATTTTTTCATCAAAAAGATTAAGGTATTCCGGATTACTGTTATGAGTAACCATAATTATTGTTCTTCCCGTCTTCAAAAGCTCTCGGGTAGCATGCATTTCAAGCTCGCTGTTCATTGCCGAAAACGGTTCGTCCAGAACAAGAATATCCCTGCCGGACATAATTGCCCTTGATATCAGCACCAGCTGCTTTTCCCCTCCGCTTAGTGCGCTGCAGTCAGGCGCCCCATATATTGATTCATACCTTGCATCGCCTGCCAGCCTGTCAATTATTCTCTCATACGCGTAGCTGTCAAACATTGTGGCGTTGTCCTGATATGGCTGAGCATAGACATAGGAATTCTGTTCCAGATAAAATATAAGCTCGTTGCATAAATCATATGATGCCTCTACGCCATCTATCAATATCTCTCCAGAATCCTGTGTTATTTTCTGTGCCACCAGCTTTGCAGCTGTACTCTTACCAGTGCCGCTTTTTCCGGTGAAAACATAGCTTTTACCCTTCTCAAAGTAAAAGCACTGGTTACTTAGCTGGAACTTATCCAGCTTAATAGACACATCCTTCATTGCGATTCCGGTCTCAAACGTCATTGCGCAAAAGGGAACAGTCCGCCTGGATTCAATCTCTGATATTACCCCATCCTTAACACCTGTAACGGATTTGACTGCACTGACAGAATCAATAATCGTTCGGAGCGGATACATAAAATCCTGTATATAGGATATAGTTGCAGCCGCAACACCTGCCGTAATTGAGCCTGCGCATAAAAGAACGGCAATAATTGCAAAGGCGGCTGTATTAACAATGTACATAACGCTTCCATTAAGCACATTGGCAAAGGTTTTATACTTGCCAAATTCATACCTTGACTGCTCCATTTCATCCAGGTATTCCTTATGTCTTTTAGATATATTGCTCTCTGTGAAATGATTAATGAAGGAGAAGCCCTTTAGCAAATCAATAAGAGTATTGGTATACCTACCTGTATCCGTCAACAGCTGTTTCTTCTTACCAGACAGCTTACGTCCGGTAATTCGCGGAAGAAAAAGAGTAAGTACCGCCACCGCATATATTATCACAGCAATACGTATGTCCAGCATAAAAATATACACCGCATACACTGCCAGACCTATAACAGACTCGCATATCTCCATTGTATATTCTATGTATTCCTCGCAGCCCGCAATATCATTATTGATAACTGATGAATACTCACCAATTTCCTTTTGTGCATAATCCTCCGGGAGCTTGTTAATTACCGCAGTAAAATAATCCTGTCTTATTCTTTTATAAAAGCTTTTATCCAGCTTCCACGCATTTTTCTGCGTAACATACTGAGCCGCCATACCAATGACAACAAATATAACGAAAATCCCTACCCACTTAACCACATCTCTTGAACCATTGTGAAAGCCACAGTCAATCATGTTTTTGATAACATATGGCAGTGCCGCAATGGCACACATATATATTATGTGGAAAAGGAGTCGCATTGTAATCTCTTTCCAGAGAAATTTATAGTATTTTTTCATAGCTGACCCCTTAATATAAATTAACTTATGTGCTACGTTTCAAAACTAATCAAAAAAGCCCGGTTCTTCTTTTACATAATTAAATGGGAAAAAAACCATTTCTTTCCTATCCCAATAGCCATCTTTTAAATAAGAGGAATATTCAGGATTATCCCTGTACTTGTCATATACAACACCATCATAAAAATGCCAGTGATAGTATTTATATAAAACAGCCACATATTCTTTGGTTCCACCATCCTTATATTTATATACTCTGAATGGAATTAAACAAATGATAAGTAAACAGAGCATTCCTATCAATGTTACTTTAACCTTCTTTTTTAACGTCATAATTTTCCCTCTCTTATTTAGCAAACATGTTAACCCACATTAAATGCACTCTTGTACAATTCATCAAATGCAGCCCCAAATACATCTTCAAAACTGCTGTCAGTTTCAAAATACTGCGTTAATCTTTCCTCTCCATAGGTATCAACCAGATATTTGAACAGATAACCAGCTTCATTATATTGTAAATTTTCTACTGCCTTTACGTCATCCTTCTGTCGAACACGAATTTTGGAATGTTCATCCACTGGCATATACTCTACCCCTACTTTATTTCCATTGTAGAAATCATACGCCACTTGCTCATACTCTATATTAACGTCATATTTTTGGGTATCATCATTCCAATACACACCATAATAATCATCATGTAATTTAAAGTAATTCTGATAAGGATTATTATTCATCAGATAAACAGCCATATATTCTGCTATTGCTTCATAACCCCAGTTATTCATCTTATCCTGATTCAGCCTGTCCATTATAAGCTGCTGAAGGTAGTGTGTGTACTCGTGTATAATACAAAAATCAAATTCTGTATAATCATAATGTATATTTATCTTGCTTCCATCATAATTGCAATCTGAAAGCTCTGAATCATTAATTAAATCTACTTCTATTGGCTCTGCTTTTACATTGAAATACCCCATCAGTTCTTCCAATTCGCTGTCAAGTTCAGGGAAGTCAGCCTCAAGCATGTCCATAAAGCCCTTATATCCGGATTGTCCCGCAAGACCATTCAAATCGCATTTAAACATAAGATGCTTTGTATTAATAGTATACGGATTATTCTTATCTAATAAATTTACATCAAAGGTATATGTATAATTGCGTTTCTCAAAATCATACTCAATCTTATAAGCTTCTTTCCACTTGTTAATTAATTCTGCATACCTGTCCTCATAATTGTTGGCACCAGTCTTAGAATCCACAATTAGATTCCATACATATTCTTCACCATAATTATTGATTGCATACTGTGTTACATCTGCTGCCACAGCCTTAAGATTGTCAATTGTATAATCATTTCCGGCAATTAGTTCATCGAATTCCGGCATATCAAAATACAGCAAATACATATCTTCCGGGTTACTGATAAGCTCCTGTACAGATGATGAACTGCAGCTGTTATTACCGTAAATGTGTTCTGCCATCCCATATGCCAAACCATAGTTAACATTTCCGCCACACATTGACATAATCACGGCCGTATGCGATACAACCGTGCCAGCGGTATAATCATCATAATTAATATATGCAATTCCATCAGTGGCCTGTGTAGTCAGACTATCCTCAATATACATTTGGAATGTATCATTTACTTTAGCATACTTCGAGATTCTGTCATGAAGCTTTTGCAGCTTACCGATATAGGCGCGCCTATTCCACAGACCTTTTTCGCCTTCACCACAACTGCAGCTAACATTTTTATAGCTTATTGTCTCATATTTTGCCACCTGCGAACCCACCTGACATTTTAATTCTGATGTGTTATACGACACACCAAAAAGAAAAAAGAACAAAGCAGCTCCCACAAAAGCAATTGCAATTATCAATGCCCCAATAATTACACGTTTTTTCATTTGCTACACCAGCTTCTTATTCTCCAGATATTTCGCCTCAATAATTCTCTGTACATATGCACCCGCAAACTTTCTGTCCTCTTTGTCTAAGTCCTTAAGGTCAATTGGGTCACAAAATTCAATAACAGTATGTGTTCTTTTTATTCTTGGTATATGCAGCTCAAGGCATTCCCCTGTGTTGTTCTGCACAATAGGAACAATCTTGCAGCCTGATTTCTCAGCGAATTTAAGGCTGCCCTCCTTAAATGGAAGCATGCCGTCTTCAAAGGTGTTACGTGTTCCCTCTGGAAATATAACAATTGATACCTTGTCCTTCTTAATATACTCAATACCCTGAAGTATAGTCTTAAGTCCCTCCTTGATATTGTCACGGTCAAGGAACAGACAGTACAGATATCTCATCCAGATACGAAGGAGCGGAACCTTCTCAATCTCCTTCTTGGCTACGAAGCCTGTAAGCCCTGGCATCATTGAGTACGCAATTACTACGTCAAAATAGCTCTTATGATTGCCTACATATAAAACAGGCTCGTCCTTTGGAATCTTATCATATCCGATAACTGTTGTTTTAACCCCACTAAGGAAAAGAATGCATTTAAAAGCAAACTGAACAATTCTCAGAGAACTTATGTCCTTGGCTCTCCTGTTAAATTTGCCAATAATCCATTCAATAAAAAACAACGGAAGACTGACAATAAAGAATATAATCAAAAATAAAATAACCAGTACAAGTCTTATCATAAATATCTACCTTTCCTGCGGGTGCTTTTTGCCCCTTTAATATATATAACAGTATTCCGAACAAATTTCAATTATTGTGTTAATATTATTTGCAAAACACTGAAAAGATGTTACAATAGACACTGATATTACAAGAACGAAAAACAGTAACAGGAGGATACACAATGCCAACACCAGTGAAAATAATACTTATTGTATTGGCGGTCATTATTGTTCTTTTTATAGTACTTATAATTGTCGGAAGAAGGATGCAGAAGAAGCAGGAAGCATCTAAGGCGGATATTGAAGCAGCTAAGCAGATTCTGTCTATGCTGATAATTGATAAGAAGCACATGAAAGTCAAAGATGCCAGTCTGCCTAAGATGGTTACAGACCAGATTCCCAAATATATGAGATTTGCCAAGCTTCCACTTGTCAAAGCCAAGGTTGGACCTAAGGTCATGACGCTTATAGCTGACGAGAAGATATTCGATAATCTTCCAATCAAGACTGAAGTTAAGGTTGCTGTAAGCGGTATCTATATTACAGAGATTAAGTACATCAGAGGCAAGGTTGAGCCACCTAAGAAGAAGAAACAGGGACTGCTTAAGAGAGCCGCAAGAATGGCCGAAGAAAAAGCCGCAGTTAAGAACGCTGCAGCCAAGAATTCTAAGAAAAAGTAATGTTAAAGAGCTTTTGTATTATTTAACTGATACAGAAGCTCTTATTTTATCCTGGCGCGAACCCTTTTCATAAAAGTCAACAAACTTGTTTGTATACTTTGATACAAACAAGTTTGTTATAACATTACTTATCCAGTTTACCCCACACTGCAATGTCGTCGGGTCCAGTAAACCTTATCATCTCTCCTTCGGTTGTATACATTACGTACATATTCTGATTGAAAAACTGAGCATTTGTCATTGCTATACTATTTACTTCTTCTGTAAAAGTCTTATCTGGATATGTCTCTTTCACATAGCTAAACGCTGCATCACAGGTATACTGAGGCTTGAATGCTACAGCTCCAATTATGGATGCCGCTATAAGCACTACCGCTGCAATATTTTTTGCGATATTTTTCTTAATTGCAAACGCAGCTCCGGCGTATGCAAGGAGTGGTCCCCAGAAAATAACTGTATTGGTATAGGTTCCCCTGTAATAGTGCCAGATTAAAACAATTTCCATAATCATTACAAGAATAAGAATAACTGATGTATATATTTTTCCCAATATTTTCATCGTGCTTGCACCTCCTAATATGCACAGTGTAAGCTTTCATTATATAAGTCATATAATATATAAGTAATATATAAGTAAAATGCTTATGGTAAAGGCTCCTGTCCTTCACCATAAGCATTCTATTCATTCACTGATTCAATGTCTATATGTATTTTGCAGTCTGTCACATAATCCAGATTAACCTCAAGACCATACTTGATATCTGCGCTTATGTGATTCTCCCGCTCCTTAACCTTAAGGTCATATGTATCAACACCCATGTTCATTCCGCCAAATGGGGTTTCATAATAGAGCATGTTCTTCTGTCCTCTTGTAAATACCATGTGGGTTCCAATGGAGCCCTTGGCAATGAGCTCAATCTCCTCCGGCGTAATCTTTAAAAGATTGGTATTGACCTTGGTGCTCTTTTCCATAGGCTCCTCGTACCTGACATAATGCTTGCCATTACGCTTGTAGTAATTGCCTATATTAATAACCTCTATTGCTTCTGTATCGTCTGTCTCTGTCATTCCATGGAGACCTGTTATTTTGATGCATACCTTTTTATTCATTGCTGCTCCCTGTTCTAATCTATTCCACCAGCTTGTTAAGAAATGTCAGATACTTAAATCTGAATTCATAGCTGCTGTCATCATCATCAATAATTGCATTATAGGCGTCATCGGACAGAACGCTTTTAAACTGAGCCTTGGATTCCTCTGGAACTACTGCGTACGTGGAATCAACAAAACACAATGGTGGAAATAACACACACCACCAGTTACGTCCGGCTGCACCGCCTATGTCAATTCTAAATGCCTCATACTCTCCCGGTGGAAAACACATGTCACCATAGGTCTTCATAGGAAAATATGAACGCTCAAAATACACATCCACGTCATATTCATAGCCCTCATTTACAATCTCGTCAAGCGCAATTGCCTTAATGTCGCTCATGTCATAATATATAATATTCCTCGCTTCGTCAAGTGTTGATACACCTGCAAGCTCTTTTTCCATATATTCCACAACCTTATCCTTCACCTTAAGCTTAAGTGACTGGTCCTCCTCGGAATCGCTGTTAGCTCTGACATGAAAACGAATAAGATTATCTGCTATTTCTTTCTGTAGCTTATATGAGTCTGTTTTCTGATATGTAATGACTGATGTCACGCCTGCTATAGCAAGAATAAGTATAATAGCTGCAATTAAATATTTTTTCATAATAACCTCCATGTGTCTGTATGACTACATAAAGATTATTGACGTGTATATTAATTCTATTCAGCCTTTTGCTGAATAATTCTGCGAATTCGTCCAAGCTGGTTGCTGATATGCTTGGTTATCACAATTGCAGCACCATCCTCATCCCGCTGCTCCAGGGCAGCAATCAATTCATTATGCTCCTGCAAAAGCTGTGCGTAGTCCACTGTGCTGCGAATGTCCTCCACTCTGAAACGGATTACATGCTCTTCAAGAATTCCCATAATGGTCATCAATACGTTGTTGCCTGTGGATTCACATATTATTCTGTGAATGCTGTAGTCGGCTTCCGATATTCCTGAAATATCATTATTCCTGACTGCCATGGCCATGCTCTCGTTATATTTCCTCAATCTTGCAATCTGCTCAGGTGTAATACAGTGAACTGCCAGTCTTACAGCCATGTTCTCAACTGAAAGACGTACCTCCAGTGCGTCAGTAACGTCCTTGTCAGTAATCGCCGCTACTCTCGCTCCGCATCGTGGATTGATAATTACCAGCTGTTCCTTCTCAAGTCTTTTGACTGCTTCTCTTACCGGCGTACGGCTTACTCCCAGCTTGTTGGCTATTGGTATCTCCATCAGCCTCTCATCCGGAGCAAGCTCACCTGTCATAATTGCCTGCTTAATTATCTTGTACACGGAATCTCTTAACGATATTCCGTCTCCTGTGTCTAAAATATGTCCTTCGGCTATCAATTACATCCCTCCGTTAATTAATCCAGCAACATACGAGTTACGTGTTATGTGGTTATCTCTTAGGTATTCATTACACCGTCTCGCCTTATCAGCGTCATCAAATATACCAAATACAGTAGGTCCGCTGCCGCTCATTATGGCATTCAGTGCTCCATGCTTTTTCATATCTCTCTTAATACCTGCTATAACAGGATATGCTGTCTCGGTTACAGTCTCAAGGACATTAGACAGCTTGTCTGCTATGCTGTAGATATCGTCATTATTAATTCCATCTATAATACCATCTATATCCGGATGCTTCGTATTCTCATCCAGAACCAGATGCTCATATACATATCTGGTTGATACGCTTATTCCCGGCTTGCCAATTACAATATAGCATGGCGGGCAATCCCTGAGTCTTGTCAGTCTTTCACCAATTCCCTCTGCAAGTGCTGTTCCTCCCATAATACAGTATGGAATATCTGCTCCAATTGTGGCTCCACGCTTCATAAGCTCCTCCATGGAGAGACCCAGACCAAGCATTGTGTTAACGCCTCGAAGTACTGCTGCCGCATCACTGCTTCCACCAGCCAGTCCTGCCGCTACTGGTATAAACTTGTACAAATCAATGTCAAGACCTGTATGTATTCCAAACTCATCCAGCAAAAGTCTGGCCGCCTTGTACACCAGATTATCCGGTCCTGTTGGGAGAAAAGGCAGATTAGTCTTCACTGTAACCTGACCGCTTCTGTTCTTTCTGATATTAACCTTATCATATATATCTATATTCTGCATAACCATTCTGACCTCATGGTATCCATTATCAAGAGTACCAAGTACGTCAAGACCAAGATTAATCTTGGCATATGCACGCATGTTAATATATTCCATAATAATCCTCCATGGCTTTGCTCAATTTATTTTAGTATACCCCTCCAATGTACTTAATGCAATACAATTCCTAATATTCAGTTATTTTCGACAAATAAATTCAAGGTGTTATCAGACTATATATCGCTGCCGATATATGTATTATAACAACCATGGAAGGAGAATGTTATAATGGTAAATGGAATTACTAACTCACAACCTCTGACAGACACTCAGTACTCTGAGGCCGCACGTCAGACTACAAAGAACACATCTGATACAGCAGCTGCTAATGAAGCTGCAGTATATGAACCGTCCTCTGAATCAGCTCAGACATCAGCTGTTTCCTCAGGTGACCGTTCCTCAATTGTTGCAGAGCTTAAGGAGGCTGCCGACAGACAGACCCAGCAGCTTCGCCAGTTAATTGAGAAAATGCTTCTCAAGCAGGGCAACGCTACAACCAGGAATCATAATTCATGGAAAAATATGGCTGATAACGGTTTGATAACAGATGACGAAGCTACCCAGAAGGCTGCAGAGGATATATCTGAGAACGGATACTGGGGTGCGAACCAGACCTCCGACAGAATACTTTCTTTTGCAGAGGCACTGTCAGGCGGAGACGCCGACAAGATGAAGCAGATGGTAGATGCTGTTAAAAAAGGCTTTGAAAAGGCTACACATGCATGGGGCGGAGCTCTTCCGGACCTGTGTCAGAATACATACTCAACTGTAATGGACAAATTTGACAAATGGTTTGAGGAACGGGGCGTTGACTACAGTACCTCGGCACAATAAGCATACCATAGTTCTCTCCTTATAGAATACCCACGGCCTGCATACTGCTGCCGTGGGTATATTAATTAATTATTAACCATACTTCCCTTAATTATCAGAAGTCTTGTTCCCTCCTGTATTTCCTCTGATGCAAGATTATTGCTGCTCATAATGTCCTGAATTGTAGTGCAGTGTTTTTTGGCAATGTCCCACAGAGTGTCTCCCGGTCTTGATATGTATCCGGTTATTCCCGGAAGATTTTTCATATATTCGTAATCCGGCTCCCCGGCCACAATATCTTCTATGATATCATCGTTATTTTCCCTTGTGACTATTACATCAAATCCCACATTACATTTAATATCAATTTCACTGCCTCCGGTAAGCACTGTTGTCATCTGAAGGGTTCCTGGTTTACAGCTTACGCTGCATTTGCTGTCCAGTCCCGGATTGTCAATCATTTCACTGTAGGGCAGCTCATACCGCACATAACCAATCTTGTCATCATCATCCGGCTTAAGATACAGAATATCTGCTGTTACAGAACCCTCAAGTCTTATTCCATTCTCATCAATAACCGTTTCATCCATATTAATGGTTCCGCTGCCACACATTATCTGCAAAATCCCTGATGGTGCTGCTGGAAGATGATAACGCTCCTGAAGTCTGCATTTTGCACTGTTCTTAATTACAAGAGAATCGTACACCATATTTTCCCTGTTACATTTAAGGTCATACGCCGGAGAGTAGATATCCTTGATTATTTCAGTCTCCTCCTCTGCGTAGCCGTTAATATCCAGGTCAAGAATTATCTCGCAGTCAAGAATACGCATTTCCCCATTAGCATCCGGCCTTACAATAAAGCTTTTCTGGGAAATAACCATTCCAACATCAGGATACATCTCCTCAGAGCAGCCGCTTACATCAATTTTGCCTGAAAAAGGAATGATGTCATCATAATAATTGAGCCCTTCCGTATCTGTTTCTCCCGTATATATGCAGAATATCCACAGCTCACCCTTGATTTCAAGAGAATCGGCACATGGTCTTATATCCATATTCTGAAGCTCTGCCTCATACCAGATAATATCCCCTGCATTGGGTCTGTCAGAGGGAAGGTTGCAGGACTCCCGTATTCTGAAAATATCCTTTTTAGAGGTCACCAGCTGCATTACGTTAATTTTACCCTTGAGCAGCTGTACTCTGTCCATCTGAACCTGGCTTACAGCCTCCCTGTCATACAGACTCTGGGCTGTTACATATAATCCCACAACTGCCTTAACACTTATTTTTCTTGAGTTGATAACACTTATGGTTATATCCTCAAGCTTTGCCTGACATCTTATTATGTCCTGCGTGGTAGTCCCGTTCATGCCCACGGTCTCCTCAAAAGGAATATCCCCCTCCATGCAGGCACAGCTGCTGCCCGTGGAATAGAGCAGCTTGTAATGCAGGTGTCCGCCAATACCTGCCCTGCCCTCAACAGGTCTTATTTTTTCAACAATAACGCAGCCCTTTTCTTTAATTTTACGCACTATATCAGGCTTAATGTCTGGCACATTAAAATCATCATCAATAGTAAAGGTAACTGTCTCCTTATCTATCATATGGTTCATATGTATTAATTTTTTGTTAAGCTCCATATAAACTCCTGTCTTTATCACGTCTATTACATAATATGAGCCGCCTGCTCATATTATAACTACTCAAAAACAACATTCTTATCCGTATGCTCTATTTTTACCACTATATAGGGGTAGGAAGCCATTTTGTTAACTGCCTCTCCTGCTGATGGTCCAATAAGTGTTGTATGCATACCCACAGTCATATCCGTCTCGTACACCTCATCCACCCGTATACTGTAGCCTCCGGTTGCCTGCTGTCCATACCCCATGGCAAGATATGTATAATCTTCCATACTATAAGACAAAGTAAATGCCTCTGTCTGCTTATCAGCAATCATTGTCGCAAGCTCCTGAGGTATCCCCTCCTTCTCCATAACTGTAAAGTCTACAGCCTGCTTATCGCTGCCGCCTCCTTTTTTTACCGTGCATCCACACAGCAGCATGCCCAATGCTATCATCAGCACCAATATGCTCTTCTTTTTCATAGCTTCTCTCAAAAAATATGCTTAACAAAATATATGCCGGCATATTCAAAATATACCGGCATACCTTAATTGTATTCGTATTATAATGTGCTATTCCTTAGGGGTAAAATCATAGGTTACAGGGTCTGCACCGTCAATAAGATTAACGGAGTAGCTTGTTATCTTGTTATCGTACAGAACGGAGATAACGTGGCTTCCCGTAACAAGGTCAAAGGTTACAGGAGCTATGCCCTTATATACACCATCAAAATATATCGAGCCTCCTGCCGGGCCCTGAACTGTTACATCTGTTGTTGTGCTTACCTTGGTCTCCCCGGTAACAGCTGAGGTGGTCTCAGACTCAGACGCTGTGGTTGTAGTCTCGCTTTCCGCCGTAAGTGTAATGTCCTTAACCTCATAGGTAACACTTACCTTCATATTCTCTGAATATGTATTATATCCGTCAGCTTCCACTACTACCTTATGTGTACCTGTTGGCAGTGTAACAATTGATGCATAATCTGTCTCAACGCCATCAATATACAGCACAGCATTAGAAACGTTAATATTAAACTTTACATTACCAGTCTCGTTAATCTCCGCCGCAACATCAGAAAAGTCAACAACACTTTCCTCGTCCCTTGTAACCGTTACGAATTTCTCCGCATAATATTTGCCATTGGTAACCTCAAGCTTGTAGGTTCCCTCTGTCACAATCAGCAGCATATCCTTCTCAATATTTCTTGCAATCAGTCCGCCCACATTAACCAGCCCACCGAGAAAAAGTCCATCCCCGTCCAGTGTAACATAACCGTGTCCCTTGCTTACAACAACAGATACAACCTTCTGATTGTAGCCCCGGACAATGAGCTGGTCCATGGAATTAAGCTCCATTACTGTTATCAGCTTATCTCCGGAAGCGACTACCAAATCGTCATCATAGGAATACAGTGACTGCCCTATTCTAAAGGAATGTGTGGATTCATCAATATTAAATGAGGTTACCTTGGTATTCTCCCATACCCCCTCTGCGCCGGATATCTGTATTTTCTTAAGTCTGTAATTAGATGCATCAAATGTAATGTCAACTATATCTCCCGGCTTAAGCTGCGCCACAGACATCGCCACATTGGAACGGCTGTACACCAGCGTCCCTCCGTTATAGGAATACATCTCGCTTTCTGTTGTCTCCACCATGTCAAAGGATATGTTCTTACTGACGGTATCTATCATTGTAATAACCGCCAGTGCCGTACTGCCGGAAGGTGCTGGCGTCGGCTGGTCGACGGATGTCTTTCTATGTGCAGTTGAAGTATTGCTGCAGCCGCAAAGCAGCGCAGTACTTATAATCAGGATAATTGCAATTGGTCTGAATATTTGCCTCTTCATTGGTTCCTCCAAATTTCTGTCCCATTCATGTATCTGATTATAGCATAAAGGGATTTTAATGAATAGTCTTTATAAAGGACAGTCTTTTATCATTCTGGGCTATTACATTTACCAGCTTCTCGTAATTCTTTATGGGCAGCCATGCTTTATTTGAATTATAATAGCTGTTAATTATTTTCCAGAATTTTTCCGGATAGGCAAAAAGAATGCCTAAAAGCTCCACCTCATCAGCGGACAGGCATCTTTCCTTGTCATACTCTGCAATCATTGCGTAGCCCAGCTTTATGTCCCAGTCATATTTTTCCATAAGCTTACGCATAAAGTGGTACAGGTCCGTTATCAGATAATTGTTATACAATCTGCCAATACCTGTTATTACCGGCGTCTTTGCAAGAAAAATACTGTGATAATTATAGCTTCCGTGGCATATTCCCTTTACTGCCTCGCCACGGTAGCCATCAATCAGCTCAAGGGCTGCCTGACCCTCACAGCAGAACATATCACAATTGGCCGCAGCCAGTCGTTCAAATTCATTCTTCTGGTGCCTTGTTCCAAGGTATTTTTTTACCCGCCGCAGCTCACTGTTACGTCTCACATATTCGTCCACCACCGACCGTGGTGTATATGGCGCGACTCCATCTATATGTGTCATCTCGTTATGAAAAAGAGCAAGAGTTCTTACTGCCCACATAATATCCTCAAAGGACTTGATATTACAGTCCCGGCAGTCATACCACCGGCGTACCACGTAGCTGTCATGGTCCTCACTCTGGGCTATGTAGCTTCCCTGAGTGGTGGCTATATATGAATCCGTACAGAGACGCCCGCTTTCGTTAACAGCCTCCAGCACCGGATTAATCTGTGCAATATATTTTTCACTGCCCTGATATCTGGACAACATTACAAGCCCCTTATCCGTAGTTACTATTACAACACCCCTCCCCCTGCCAGTCTGCAGTGCTGTCAGCCCGTATTTTTCCAGTACATCCAATCCTCTATCTGCCATATAATAATCCCATCCTCGTTTCTGCCATTTGGCAATTACTTATTCCGATTATAAACTATCTAATTCTATGAATCGAAACCGGTAATTATGAGGATGGGACTAAAAAATTATATATTTGATTGTTCTTTTACTATCTGGGCAAGCTGCTGGGCCGTATTAAGCTGTGGCTCATCCAAAACCATGTTAAGAAGCAGGTTAAGAATCGCTCCCATGTCCTTGCCAGGCTTAATTCCAAGTGCAATAAGGTCACTGCCCTTGAGTGCCAGCTCCTTCATTCCAAGACAATCGCCGCGTTCCTTGATAGCTCTTAGTGCTTCTTTTTCCCGATTAAGCTGCTGCAGCGAATTAGTATCATTAATGGTAGTATACCATGCCTGTTCGTAATCAAGCACATCATCTAACAATGCAGGTGTCATATCGCTTGCCATATGACGCAGTTTTACAGGGTTATCAGTCAGCTCAATTCCATGATTCTCCACCAGTGCTGATGCAAGCTTAATTGTGGCATTGTCAAGCTTAAGCTCCCGAAGCATGGCGGCTGTACGAGCTTTACCTCTATCGCACATAAGCGCTGCATATCTAAAGGCTATACTGCATTTTACATTTTTAAGAAAGGCTAAAAGCTGCCGCCTGTTATCTGCCTCATCATATACGGGAAAGACTATTCCGGTAATTCCAAGCTGACAGGCCTTGTCAATATAATCCGGATGGTCTGAGAGCAGCATCTTATTAAGCTCAGTATGAATTCGTTCCTTGCTTATTCTGGCAATGTCCGGTGCCAGCCTTTTGATTGCGCTGCAGGTATCCTCAGCTATGTCATATCCAAGCTGTGCAGAAAATCTTACCGCCCGCAGCATTCTAAGTGCGTCCTCGTTAAATCTTTCACACGCATCTCCAACGCACCTTATTATTCTGTTTTCAATATCCTGCTGACCTCCGTACAGGTCGACTAATCCACGTTCATCATTATATGCCATGGCGTTAATGGTAAAATCTCTCCTCTTCAGGTCCTCCTCAAGAGAAGCCGTGAATTCTACGGACTTTGGGTGTCTGCTGTCTTCATATTCGCCATCAATTCTGTAGGTAGTTACCTCGTAGCCATTACTGCCAAACATTATGGTTACTGTTCCATGCTCAATTCCTGTATCTATTGTGCGTCTAAACAATGCTTTAACGTCCTGTGGACGGGCAGAGGTTGTAATGTCCCAGTCACCCGGCACACGACGAATAATGCTGTCGCGGACGCATCCGCCGACAGCATAAGCTTCATATCCATTTTCAGTTAAGGTGTGAATAATGTTGTTAACATCATTTGGCAGGTTAATAATCATTCTGCTCCTTTTCTTCCACTAAGATATCAGGACTCTTCCCAGCCTTTGGCTGGGCCCCTCCTCATACGGGTAAGATATCAGGACTCTTCCCAGCCTTTGGCTGGGCCCCTCCTCATACGGGTAAGATATCAGGACTCTTCCCAGCCTTTGGCTGGGCCCCTCCTCATATCAGTACTAATAAGCTTTTCCCCAGTATACTAATTTCTGTGCTGGTTTACCACAGCATACACATACATCGCTTATGTGTTCCTGATTAAATGGCATACAACGGCTGGTTGCTGTTGTCTCTTCCTTAATCTTATCCTCACAGGCCTGGTCTCCGCACCACATGCCCTTTACAAAGCCAGGCTTATTAGCAACAATATCCTTGAATTCTTCGTAATTATGAGCGCTGTAGGTATGAGCATCTCTGTGTTTTCTTGCTCTTTCAAGCATCTCAGTCTGCATTGTATCAAGAATCTCTCTAACCTTATCTGCAAGCTCTGCAATGGCAACAGTGATTTTCTCTCTTGTATCTCTTCTAACAATAATTGCCTGTCCTGCTTCAATATCTCTTGGTCCCATCTCAATTCTTACAGGTATTCCACGCATTTCCTGCTCTGAGAATTTCCATCCCGGATTCTTATCGCTGTCATCAAGCTTAACTCTGATACCAGCTGCAGCAAGTGCAGTCTTAACCTCATTAGCTTTATCAAGAACACCTTCCTTATTCTGCATAATAGGAATAATATCTGCCTGTACAGGTGCAATTCTTGGAGGAAGCACAAGTCCTGAATCATCACCATGAACCATGATAATTGCTCCAATAAGTCTTGTTGTCATTCCCCATGAGGTCTGATGTACATACTTAAGCTTGTTGTCCTTATCTGTATACTGAATTCCAAATGCCTTGGCAAAGCCATCTCCAAAGTTATGGCTTGTACCTGACTGAAGTGCCTTACCATCATGCATTAATGCTTCAATTGTGTAGGTTGCCTCTGCTCCCGCGAATTTCTCCTTATCAGTCTTACGTCCTCTGATTACAGGCATTGCAAGAACCTCTTCACAGAAATCTGCATAAAGATTAAGCATCTGTTGTGTTCTCTCCTCAGCCTCTTCCTGTGTTGCGTGAGCGGTGTGTCCCTCCTGCCACAAAAATTCCCTTGAACGAAGGAAAGGTCTTGTCTCCTTCTCCCATCTAACTACAGAACACCACTGATTATATACCTTTGGAAGGTCTCTGTAGGACTGAATCTCATCCTTGTAAAAATCACAGAAAAGTGTCTCTGAGGTTGGTCTTACACAAAGCTTCTCCTGAAGTGGATTAAGTCCACCCTGAGTTACCCATGCAACCTCTGGCGCAAAGCCCTCAACATGGTCTTTCTCTCTCTCAAGAAGACTTTCAGGAATAAACATTGGCATATACACGTTCTCTACACCTGTTTCCTTAAATCTTCTGTCAAGCTCATGCTGGATATTCTCCCAGATTGCATAGCCTGCCGGCTTAAATATCATACAGCCCTTAACGCTTGAGTATCCCATAAGCTCTGCTTTCTTAACTACATCTGTATACCACTGTGCGAAATCTACATCCATAGATGTAATCGCTTCAACTAATTTCTTATCGTTTGCCATTGTTGTTATCCTCTCTGATACTAATTGGTATGATATGTCTCTGCCTGATAAAAATATGATACAGAGTCAATTGTTCTGCAGAACCACATATCCTTGGTCTCATTCTCTCCTCTTGCATGATAGTTCATGTCAAGGTCGGGATCAAAGGTGTATTTCTGTCCGCCAAGATTAACGTACATCCAGCAATGCGGGGTTGTTCCTCCGCCATATTTAGGAACACTGCCAGACACAAGGTGTGCATCAAATCCAATTGCTCTCATCAGATACACATATGCTGATGAATAGTTATAGCATGCACCAAGTCCAGAATTGAACAGGTCTGTAGCCCACAGTACCTCCACCGGTGTCGTTGCCGGGTCTGATGTGGAATATGCTCCTGTATTGTCAGCAAAGCCTCTGCTGTATGTAATATTATCTACAATATATAAATAGCATGCCCATGCCTTCTGATATCCGTTCATATCCGGTGTCACTACCTGGGCAAGTACCTTGTCAACCAGTGTATCCAGTTCGGCATAGCCTGACCTGGTTGGGTTAAGGGGCTCATTGTTAAGAAGTGTGTATGCTCCTACATATGCTGTTGTCGGTGCTTCTGTAGGTGCCTGTGTTGTCGGTGCCTCTGTTGTGGGCTCCTCTGTGGTAGTCTCCTGTGTTGTTACATTGTTGGATTCCGGTGTTGTCATCTGTTCTGAGGTATCCGCATCACCTGAAGGAGTCGACGTTGACTTCTTCTTGCAGGCAGTTACTGCCAAAAGTGATACTAATACAACCAGTGATACAACAAGAATTATTTTTCTCTTCATAATATACTCTCCTGCTGTTATATCTATTAAGTCTAATTATTAGAAGCTTCTATTGCATAACCAAAATATTTGACAGTATCATTCAGCATAAAGAAATAGGTGTAGCTCTTCTCTCCCTGTGAATATCTGTACATGGACCCCGTAAGCTGGTAGTCCTCTCCATACTCTGCAATCACGTCATCAAGTGATGAACCGATTGTTATCCCCTCAGCAGTCTTATATGTGTCTGCTGTAATACATATATCCTGAATATAGTCCTTGCCGCCTTCTACCGGGTAGGTTCTGACCTCAAATCCATCATATGTGTATGACTTATCCATCCCGTCAAAATAACAGCTCGCCGCCTCTGAGTAGCTGTCGGCCTCGCCAAGCGCCTTAAGTGCAGCTGCAAAGTCCGTTCCCGGAACAAGCTTGACTCCATCAATAGTGTATCCAAATTCTGTATCTGACCCCTGGGGGGTCTGTGTAGTCTTCTTGCCGCATCCTGTAAGACAGATTAAAATAACAAGAAGGACTGGAATTATTCTTTTCATAGGTTCTCCTTCTGAAATATGTGTAATGATAATTGTACATTTCTCAGTATACACGAAATATCAGATATTTCAAGCAATGAGTTTATCTCAGCTCAATCGTCTCATATACGGTATTATTTTTCTCATACAGCACGCTGCATTCAGACAATGTAATATTCTCTGTAGTCTTAATATACAGGCACGCATCCCCATCAAGTGCTGATGGATAAGCTGCATATGTCTTATCCCCAACTCTCATGTACACATTCACGCAGTCTGCCGGAATATCCTGGCAGTTTATGGTAATCAGCTTATATTCACCCTTATTTTCAATATTAACAGCAGCCTGTACTTCTGAACGTTCCTGGGCAGAAATGTCAGTGCTCATTGCCTGTGCAACAGGTGGGTAGAGCAAAAGATTAGCTATGTTCCTTTCAACTATCTCAAATACAGTAAGGTCTGTTCCCTCTGTATCCTCAAGCGTATATGGAAGGTTTCTTGAAAACTCTGATTGACCAAAGTCCGCAGCAAAAAAGCTGTGCAGTGCATTACCAAAGGAATCACGAAACATCATAAGCCTGTAATCCGAGGTCTGGCTCTGTGCATCAATAAGCATGTCATCCTCTCCACGAAATACAGAGGTATATTCATACTCCTTCATATTCTGGTAGGTCATCTGTTCATCCTTAATCCTGCCATCAGGGTAAAGCATTGCATACAAGTCACCCTTGAAATTCTCGCGAACTGTATATGGCATATCTGCATATGTGGTATGCTCCATTCCAGCTGCATCCATTATCGTCTCATAGGCTGTTGCTGCCCCAAGGTTATTCCAGTGGGAATCCAGCTTATGATATATATTAATGTCTGTAGACTCCGCCTTTTCCTTAAGAACGCTCTTAAGGTCCACATAGCTGACATTGGAAGTCTTAAGTGCCAGCATGAGTTTTTCATAATTTCCGGCATCAGTATCTTCTATATAATAGTATGGCATTTCATTGCCATATATTTCCATTTTGTTAGGAGCTACCGCAAAAATAAGCTTTGAGCCCCTGCTCTCTATATATTCCTCTGACAGCTCAAGAATCTTAACCACCTTAGCTATCTGGGCGTCAGTCATTACATCCTGACCAATATAATCGTGAAGCGCGCTTTCGTAAAAAAGCCATCCGTCTCTGCCAATTATTACCGAGTCTTCCCCTGATTCATTAAACACACTGTCCAAAAGGCTGTTGTTAAGGCCCACAAGCTGGCTCCTAAAGCCAAAGCTGGTTGAAAAATAGCTGTCAAATTTATCTGAAAAATTAAGATAAGTAGCACCTGCCATGTCCTGCTTTTCTTCATTGCCGATAGCTGTTTTTTTCTGAAAAATTGTCCATATTCCCGGAACTGCCATAAGAACAATAAATGCAGCAACATATATGATTTTGAATATTTTATTTCTCTTCATAATTATTCCCTGCCATTCCTAGAATCTGAAATAGATAAATGGATTATATGAATCCGCCGCCAGTGTCATAATACATAACAGATACAGTCCAAAGCTGGCCAGATAGCACAACAAATTAGCCACTTGGTAGCCTCTGTGTCCCTTAAGTCTGCCTCCCACCGTCTGAACAACCGGAGTACATGCCACCAGTGAAATTGCCAGTGTTGCTATAAAGGACGGTGTCAGCAGCATCATCATGTTCCTGTATGAGGACACCCCATTGGTAAAAGAAAACATTCTGCCAATATAATTAAAAGCATATGTCATATTATCTGAACGGAATATAACAAATCCGATTATTACAAAAAAAACTGTGTACAGCCACTTAAACGGATTAAAGGTCCTGCTGTCTTTTTTCCTAACTGCAAGTGTCTCAGCCGACATCAGTATGCCATGAAAAAGTCCCCACACAATAAATGTAAAGTTAGCGCCATGCCATATTCCCGTACATAAAAATACAATCAGGCTGTTAAATATCTGTCTGGTCCTGCCCTTACGGTTACCGCCAAGAGGGATGTACAGATATTCCCTGAACCACCCAGTCAGTGACATATGCCACCTTCTCCAGAAATCTCGAATTCCAGATGCAATATATGGATGATTGAAGTTCTCTGGGAAGTCAAAGCCCATCATGCTGCCAAGTCCCAGTGCCATATCACTGTAGCCGGAAAAATCAAAATATATCTGAAGCGTATAGCATATACCGCCAAGCCATGCTAATGGCATATCAATTGAAGCCGGTGTCATTGCAAATACCTTATCAGCTGCGTAGCCCATTGTATTGGCAATCAGCATTTTTTTAGCCAGACCAAGTATAAAGCGTCTCATTCCATGAGCAAGTCCGTCCACTGTAACTACTCTGCTGCTAATCTGGTCCTTGATTGTGTTATATTTAACAATCGGTCCGGCAATAAGCTGTGGAAAAAGAGAAATATACAACAGCACATCAAAGAACCCCGTGGTTCTCCTGTCCTCTGAACGATATGTATCTATAACAAAGGAAATCGCCTGAAATGTAAAAAAAGAAATTCCTATAGGCATTGTAATAGCAGGAACCGGCAGCTCAACTCCCGGAATATAATTAATGATTCCCACAAGAAAACCGGAATACTTATATACCACAAGCAGTCCTATATTCAAAATCACTGCCAGCGCAAGCACTCCCCTGTTCTTATTTACAGCAAGTATTCTGCCAAAAATACAGTTAATCCCCACTGATGCCAGAAGCATAAGTATATACACTGGTTCCCCATATGCATAGAATACCAGACTTGCAACTATAAGCAGTACATTTCTTATTCTGTTATTATTAATAAGTGTGTGTGCCACAAGGACAACAGGTAAAAATATGAATAAAAAAACACCTGAACTGAATACCACTGCTGACTCCTCCAAAATACTTTTAATGCCATTATATCCATTTGACCTGTATTTCACAAGAGATTTGTTACTTTTTTAACACTTCCGCTGCTATCTCTTTTATCATCATGGCAGCTATTGGTCCCGTGATAACTCCCGTAATTCCAAACAGCACAAGTCCCACATATAGAGAGATGAGCATAATTACCGGCGGCATACCAAGTCTGCTGCCCATCAGCCTTGGCTCAAGGAATTCTCTGGAATAATAGCATATCATATATATAAGAAAAATAATGAGTCCGCTCTGATACCTTCCTATTACGATAAGCACAATCATCCATGGAATAAATACAGTTCCCGTTCCCAGCACCGGAAATGCATCAATAATTCCTATTACCACTCCCAGCAAAAAGGCGTAATCATTGCCCATAAAATAAAGTCCCACTGTACATATCACGCTGGTAAGCAGCATAATGATAAGCTGAGTTCTCACATAGGTTCCCAGAATGTTTTTTAGTCTTCCCGTTACAAATGCCAGCTCGCTGCGAAATACCGACGCTCTTCCAAGACCCCTCATTTTCTCCATATCTCTTGATAAAAAAACAGTTGCCATAATGGTAAAGGTTACTACCATAATCACAATTGTAATGGCATTTATGAGGCTCCAGGAGCTGTTCATAATTCTTGTAAGCACAGAATCTGACAGAGCATGGACCGCTTTTGCTGCCTGTCCGGTAATATACTCAATACTTGCGCCACTGCTAAGGCCCAGACATCTGTCAACGCCATCGCAGCACCCGGTTACCATTGTTCTAAGCTCCTCCATATACACATCATAGTTCACTATAAATTTCTGCAGCTGCTCTATAATTTTTTTGCCAGCCAGAAAGACCGTACCCCCAAGCACGCCCAGAACAAGCACCAGCATAATAATTACACTGATAATTCTTTTAATATGGCATTTTCTTGTGAGAAAGCATACCGGTCTGTCAATTACAGCGGCAAGAATAAGGGCAATAACAAAAGGAGCTGCTAATGGGAGCAGATACCTTATAATAAGGCACACTCCCACAGTAACTCCTGTGTATGTCAGAATTATTTTCACTTTTCTACGGGTCAAGTCTTCCATATACACTCCATAACACAGCTGCTATGGAAAGTATCAGCCAAAACTACCTAAAATATTCAAAATCCCATATATTGCCTTCCGGTCTTACTTCTACAGTAATTCTGTCAGCTCCCCCAGGATTCTTAAAGGACAACCGATAAGCAAAAAGAGCCGGTGATACGCTGCGGCTTGTGGCAAAATCTGGATTATATTTCATGTCACCATACAGAGGATGTCCATGCGCCGCCATCTGCACTCTTATCTGATGATGACGTCCAGTTAACAGTCTGATCTTAACCAGTGAATATATTTCACTGTCTATCTTTCTGGTTTCAAGACATTCATACATTAATTTAGCCTTCTTTGCCCCAGACGCCCCCTCTGCAACAACTGCAGAATGATTACCTGCACTGTCTTTTGCAAGGTAATCTGTATACTCACCCTTATCTTCCATCTGTCCTTTAACTACAGCATAGTAATTCTTCTCAATACTATGCTCACCAGACATGGCTGAAAGCTTGGATGCAGTAGACTTATTAAGTGCTATAAGAACAAGCCCTCCAACTGGCTTATCAAGTCTGTTAATAATAGCTCCATATGTCTGACGTCCATTCTGGGTAAGCCATGTAAGAACACTGCTTAATAGGTCCTGAGAAAAAGAACGCTCGGACTGGGATGCAACACCAACAGGCTTGTTGCAAATTATTACATTATTATCCTGATATACTATGTCCAGCTTCATTATTTATATCTTAAATCTGTATCCAACACCCCAGATAGTCTCTATGTACTGAGGCTTCTGCGTATTGAATTCGATTTTCTCCCTGATTTTCTTAATATGAACAGTAACCGTAGCAATATCACCTACAGACTCCATATCCCATATTTTGCTGAACAGCTCCTCCTTGGTAAATACCCTGTTAGGATTGGAGGCAAGAAACAGCAGCAGGTCATACTCCTTAGTTGTAAAGTTCTTCTCTTCTCCATTGATATATACACGTCTTGCTGACTTATCAATCTTAAGTCCTCTTATCTCAAGAATCTCGTTATGTGGAGAGGAATGTTCAATAAGTCTTGTATATCTTGCCATATGTGCCTTAACTCTGGCAACCAGTTCACTTGGACTGAATGGCTTGGTCATATAATCGTCTGCTCCCAGACCAAGACCCCTTATCTTATCAATATCATCACGCTTAGCTGATACCATAAGAATCGGTGTATCCTTAACTGTTCTAATCTGCTTGCATATCTCAAAGCCATCCACGCCTGGCAGCATAAGGTCAAGTATGAACAGGTCATACTCCTCACTTAGTGCCTTGCCAAGTCCATCAGTTCCATTATTGGCAATGTCAACCTCAAATCCGCTAAGCTCAAGGTAATCCTTCTCCAGCTCTGCGATGCTTCCTTCATCTTCTACTATGAGTATTCTTCCCATTTCCTACCTCTACTTTCTAAGTGCCTCAGCCTTTTGTGGCACATATTTAAATTTATTAAAAGTCATATGCATTGTCGTTCCCTGTCCAGGGCTGCTGGTGGCAGTAATCGTGCCGTTATGGTCCATAACTATCTTTTTAACAATGGAAAGTCCTATTCCGCTTCCGCCCTTAGCAGAGTTACGGGAGGAATCTGTTCTGTAGAATCTGTCAAAAATATGTGGCACATCCGCCTCGTCCATTCCCTTGCCATTATCTGACAGGTCAATATATACCTTGTCCTTGTCCTCAGTAATTGTTAATCCAACAACTCCATTGTCGCTGTCCATGTATTTCACTGAATTGCTGACTATATTGTTAACCACTCTTTTAAGCTGCTCAGGGTCTGCAATAATTCGGGTTCCAACCTCAATATTATTCACATATTCCAGCTTGATTCCTTTATCCTGCAGCTCCATTCCAAGCTCATCTGCACAATCATTAAAATAATCCGTCACATATATTTTGACAAAATTATACGGTACCTTGTTGCTGTCAATCTTGGAATAAAAAGTAAGCTCATTAATAAGCCTGTCCATATCACAGGCCTTGTTATATATGGTTCGGATATAGCGGTCTCTCTTCTCATCTGTATCCGCCACACCATCCATAATTCCCTCAACATAGCCCTTAATAGCCGTTATTGGTGTCTTAAGGTCATGTGAAATATTACTGATAAGCTCCTTGGCCTCCGCGTCCGAGCGTATCTTCTCATCAGCATTCTCCTTAAGCCGCACTCTCATGTCATCAAAATCCCGGCACAGCTCAGATATCTCATCACGTCCCTTAACTGATATATCGAAATCCAGATTGCCATTCTTAATATTATGCGTAGCAAGCTTAAGCTTGTTAATAGGATTAACAGTCTCCTTATATATCCACGTTGTAATAAGCGTACTGGTCAAAATAAGAATAATTATAATAGCAATTACGCCATCCACCAGCAGCATTCTCATCTGTGGAATCAGCTCCTGAATCTGCATGATTATGTATGCTGAACCGGTCGTGCCGTTATTCATTGTATAAGAAATCCTGTTAACAATTACCTGATAGCTGTCTCCCAGATATATTCCCGCCGCCTGATTATCGCCAAAGTCAATCTCATTAAGTTCACCAAGAATACGGTCAGCCATATCGCTTCCGCCATATCTGCACTGTCCATTCTCCTCAATAATAAGAAATGCACATCTTTTCTTCAGCTCTGTATTAATATTATTTAAAAAATCATCATCATGGAACATCCAGGGTTCATCTGCTGCCGCCTCTGTAAGCTTGTCATATTCGCTTCTGCATATGTTAGACACCAGCACAACAGGATTGCTCAGCGCTTCGTAGGAGGTTCCGCTTGTATTATATTTAGTATTAATCTGACTTATCTGATATTTGGTGATTCCGAATAATGCAGCTGAAAATAACACAACCGGCACCAGAATCATAATACAGAATGATATTTTAAGTCTTGTTGAAAGCTTCATATTCAATCCTCATTTATAAAATAGAAATGTCAGGCACGCAATCCATGTACGTACCTGACATCATTTTAACATAGTTTCTACTCAAAATAATACTAAACTACTATAAACTTTATAAATATTTTCTTAAAACCTCTGCCTTATCAAGCTGCTCCCATGGAAGATTAAGGTCTGTACGTCCAAAATGTCCATAAGCTGCTGTCTGACGATAGATTGGTCTTCTAAGATTAAGCATCTTAATAATTCCTGCCGGACGAAGGTCGAAATTCTCTCTTATAATCTCAACAAGCTTTGCCTCATCTAGCTTACCTGTTCCATAGGTATCAATATTGATAGATGTAGGTCTTGCTACTCC
>CAYTWF010000041.1:0-943 GCA_964441705.1 uncultured Butyrivibrio sp. | reverse complement strand
TCCAATTGCATATGACAGCTGTATTTCACATCTGTCAGCAAGTCCTGCTGCCACAATGTTCTTGGCCACATATCTTGCTGCGTAGGCTGCTGAACGGTCAACCTTGGTGCAGTCCTTACCTGAAAAAGCTCCGCCGCCATGTCTTGCAACTCCGCCATAGGTATCTACTATAATCTTACGTCCTGTAAGTCCTGAATCTCCGTTAGGACCGCCTATTACAAAACGTCCTGTAGGATTAATAAATATTCTGGTATCATCATCAACCATTGACGGATCAACAATTGCATCAATTACATATCTGCGAATATCCTCCTGAATCTGCTCCTGTGTAACCTCTGGTGCATGCTGTGTTGATACAACAATGGCATCAAGTCTTACAGGCTTATTATTCTCATCATACTCTACTGTTACCTGAGTCTTACCGTCCGGTCTTAAGTATGAAAGGGTTCCATCCTTTCTAACTCTGGTCAGCTGCTTGGCAAGCTTCTGTGCCAGTGCCGCTGAATATGGCATATATTCCTCTGTCTCATTGGTAGCATATCCAAACATCATTCCCTGGTCTCCGGCTCCAATATCATCAGGGTCCTCATCTATGCCCTCCTTAGCCTCAAGCGCCTTGTCAACGCCCATTGCAATATCAGCTGACTGCTTGTCCAGTGCTGTCATAACTGCACAGGTATGTCCATCAAAGCCCTTGTCTGAGCTGTCATATCCAATCTCAACAACGGTATCCCTTACTATCTGGGTAATATCAATATTGGCCTTAGTTGTAATCTCACCCATTACCATAATAAAGCCTGTGTTGGTAAGTGTCTCACATGCAACCCTTGAATATGGGTCCTGTGCATACAATGCGTCAAGAATGGCATCTGATACCTGGTCACATATCTTGTCAGGATGTCCTTCTGTTACTGATTCTGAAGTAAATAATCTTTTCTCCATG
>CAYTWF010000040.1:0-29152 GCA_964441705.1 uncultured Butyrivibrio sp. | reverse complement strand
TTTTACACTGCCAACGGTCATTGCCACTGTAAATGTCATTTCACACAGATAAATAAGTGTCTGTGCCCAATCTGCATAACTGCCTGTAAAGGAAGGCAGTCCTGCGTTCACAAATGCATTACATACAATAATTGCCAGTGCCATCGTTACTGCTTCAAATACAAGGGATAAGAAATATTTGCAGTAAGTCACCACTGTATGACTGACTGTTCTGTTTCCACCCATCGTTGAAAATGCGATTGCTCCCATTGGAACAATAATCAGAATCTTTAAGAATCTGAAATACACAGTGTAGATAATAAAGAAACCACAGATAATGACAATAATGGACAATAGTGCTGCAAGTATCAGCATGACCAGGCTTTCTCCAAATCCTAAATTCTTAATAATATCTGCCTGTGTACTATCTATGGAAAGTGTTGTCGTTGTACCCGCCGATAGCAGACCAACAAGATTTCCGATTGAAGTAAAAAATGCTTTCATAATCGTTACATAATTAGAGACAAACCATTCAGCAAGTCCCACTCTAATCAGCATTCGAAGTATTACTTCAAATCGCATCTCTTCCCTGACATCCACACTCTCCGAACAGAAACCTATGACAAAGAATAAAACCACCAGAGAAGAACCAACTCCTACGAAGATTGGTTCAATTCCCTCAATAACTGCCCACGGACTTCCACCTTTGAAATTGACTGGTGATTGTCCAAGCATCGAGAACACCAGCGATATCTGGTTATTCCAAAAACCAAACACCATTTCAAGCAAAGACAGGATCTTATCACCAAGTTTAAAAATATCCATACTTGTTCTTCACCTTCTTCCTTCATTTCTGCAGGGCAGCATCTGCCCCGCATCCTCTGGTTGCCACTCTTAGAATCCTAAGAATGTTAATACAGTAGAAATACCTGCCATCATGACACCTGCTACAATTCCCTTTAATGCAGAGTTCATAGTAGAAGAATCCTGCTGCTGGTATGCCTGTGCGAATTCCATTACATTCTTCGCAAGGATAATGACACCAACTGCACCGATCACTGCAATTACAAGTGTTTTTAAGTTATCCAGTGGCTGTGTTACAGCTGATGTTCCTGTAGCTGCTGCAAAGCACTGAGTGCTCATAAGTGAAACTGCCATCATACTTCCAGAGAGTGCTGGAATCACTTTCTTTTTCATGTTGCTAAATAATCCCTTCATGGACTTTCCTCCGTTTTCTACATTTGTTGTGTTGTTAGTTCCTACGCTGTTTTCTCTACGCATAATTCAAATCTCCTTCAAATTGTTTGTTGCAGAGCGAAAGCCGGATAAAAAAAGATGAATAACATCTATCCGGCTTTTCTTCCGAATAGATGTCATTCATCCATTCTTATCTGCATTGTTAATTGTGATCTATTGTTACAGGATTGCTCCTGGTACTTAGGTTAATCGGGCTTTCCCCGATGTGTTACTACGATAACCACCTCCTTTCAAGGCATGAAAAAAGCACCCTAACCGTTGGCTAAAGTGCTTGTGAAATACTGTATTCTGTTTTAATGTTACGAATTATCCAAATTAGAGTTTATCTAGATTTTATCTTCAATAACCTTTTGCGTTCGTACTTTCAATAATAAGAATTATTACACGAATATTCTTACTCTGTGATATTGCGCCAGGTTGCTAAGCTAACCCCATCTTTTTCAAATCTCATAGAAATTTCATATGTTTGAAGTCCCTTTGCTATTGCATCCTTCATTACAGTATTAACTTCTTCATAATGTGTACTTCTTTGTCGCACCTTTGGTTTTGTAATTTCATACTGATATACAGTCAAAAGAATTGCCTTTTCATGGTCTTTCAATGAATTTGCCAGTTCTTTCACATGTTTTGTAAATCTTTCCGTTGAAGAAAATGGAGTGACCTTTTTTGTTTTAATATTACTTCCATATTCAACCTGCATTGTAGTAAGAGGAGTTTTTACCTCTAAATAGGTATCGCCAATCAAAAAATCCAATTTTGATATTCCCAGATTTACTTCTCTTTTTATTTCGGTATAACCTGACACCATTTCATCAAGCTGATGTGTTTCAAAAAAGAATTCAACTAATCGATTCGACAATATCTGATTAATTCCAATCCAATTTTTATTTGAATTGTCAAGATTATCAACAGATATTGCTTCAACAGTATACGGTGTTTTTCTCTTTGCATCTTTCGATTTTGAAAGAAGACAGGCAACATTTTTTAATTCTATATCTCCGATTCTTCCTGTAGTCGGACAATGACACGATACTTCCTCTCCATCAATATCAACAAGCATTGTAAATTGGCTTTTTCGTTTTATAATAACTGCTTCTATCAACTCTTCTTCAAATAAATATTTCAAACTAGACCTCCATGCAATAACCATGACCAACTGCAACAATCTTTGGTTTCCACTTTGATAAGGAACTCTTTATCTTTTGCTGATTCTGTACGCCTGGCATTCGATCTTCATTGATACCATTAACCTCATTGTTCCAATCTATCTTTATCAACTGACCAATACCATTTCCATATCGGAGAAATAAATCAGCACTGTACATAATTCCACTAACTTCATCCATGCACACCACTCCGTCCTGCAAATGTACTTCTGAAGGATAGGAGACAAATTTCAAATCGAGATTTCCATCGTGAACCTCCGCCCCTTCTCTCACTGGCAAGATTTTACATGAAAAACCATATCCCGGTAATTCTCGGGCTGCCAAATCACTACAAATTACCGTCACATCAGAATATTCATTTTGAAATACACTAATTCCTCCTACCTCATCTGATTCCATATGAGAAACAAATATATATTTCAATTTGCGGTTCCCTAAGATTTCTTTAATTTCTGGTAGAATAACCTCTGCCTGCTGTACTGTGCCAGCTGCAAACAGAATAGCAGGCTCTGTGTCCAACAAATACTGATGAATTGTAAAATCCATAGGTGGAATATAGATAGAGAATTGATAGAGTTTTTCTGTTATTTTTTTCATACTTTAATACCTCTCTTGACTTTATAATTTAATTCAAATAAAATTAATGTAACATATGTTTCTTTATAAGAATAAAGTTCATAACATTTAAAATCAAGGTACTTCACGTTCATTGCAACAAAAGGAGGGCATTTGTCGCTTTATGAGAAGAAAAAACACAACCAAAGATATGATGAAAAGTTACATTGTAGAAGCACTTCTTATCCTGATGACGGAAAAACCTTATTCGGAAATAACAATTAGCGATATCGTCACAAAAGCAGGAGTTAATAGATCTACTTATTATCGTCACTTTTACGCCAAAGAAGATATTATTTCATTCTTCTTTAACCATCTGATGACAGAATACATGGATACTTTTAAAAAAATAAACCACCCAAATTTTTATCAATACATGCTTACAATTTTTTCGACATTTTACACATATAAAAACGACCTACTCACAATTCACAAAGCAGGTCTGTCTTATCTCTATATTGTTGTATTAAATAAATGGTTTCAATTGGATACATCTGCTAACTCCATATCAAACGCAAAACAATTTGAACTTGCATATCATGTTGGTGGAATTTATAATAATACACTCCTCTGGTTTGAACATGAAATGAAGGAAAGCCCCGAAGAAATGGCTCAAATCTCCCTTTCTTTTCGTCCAGAAGGTTCTTTTAATCTCTTAAATATATAAATCAACAACTCTAACAATAAACCTCTGTGACAAATGCACGATATCTCTCTGATTTTCTCAACAGATTCTAATCTGTATACAACTTTTGTTTTCACATAAGCACATTATATCAAAGAAAATGTGCTTATGCGATTACATTCTACACTAAGTCTGTTCTCGGATTTTCCTCATCTTCTCTACACTGACATCTGGATAGAAATATTCCATAATAACAGACTTTGAAATCTTTGCTTCAAATGCTTTTTGCAATTCTTCCTTCTGTCCTTCTGTATAATTCCAATGAAGCATACGATTTGTTATTGTATCTTCCCAATCAGGCTTTTCTCTTCTAATAACTGCTTCTGGTTTTAATTGCTCCTCTGATTCCGTATCCTGTGAATATTCCAGTTCCTGTGCCTGCTCCTGATTCAACTTTTCCTTCTGTTCTTTTTCTTCCAGACTGGTAAATCTATGATTCAATTCTACTTCACCAAGCAGCATGAATTCCTCATACTTCAAGTCATCAATAAAAACATTATCGCCTTTCTCTTTCTGTTTCTCATAATGCTCTACTGCCTTTTGTGATAGAATCTCAAATGGTGGACCAATCAGATTTTTCCTGTGCAACAAGCTGCATGAAAGGCGCTTTGATTAGCTGATTATTCCATCCAATTCCCAGTTCAAGAACAACGAGCTTCTGACCATGATATTGTTCAAGAAATGACTGAAAATGCGATGCCTGTTTTGCATTTGGTATATAATTAGCATCCGTCTGTATATGAAGATTCATTGCACCTCCACAATGAGTGCAACGTGGTACCATCTCTGTCGGAATTTCTCCATTTTTTTCATATCTTGACAATTCTTGAATCACATTTAAAGATGGGTATAATTGATCTGAGCATCTCTTTGCGCACTGCATCTGAAGCCAGCCTCCTTCTATCTCATAAATACGCTCTTTTTCAAATCCAGCCAATTCAAAATGTCCTTCACCGTTAGAGGTAACAATAAAATACGGCTTCTTCCCAACAATCTTTTTCAGATTTTCCATAGCCCGACTTCCTTGATAGTCTCCATCATAATGCCAAACTAATCTACTATAAAATGCCCATTTTTCTTCTTCAGAGGGCCACCTAAACATCAATCCCTGCAAAATACATCGAATTCCATATTTTTGTTTGAAGTCTCCAAACAGGCTTTCAAATTCTTTATTTTCTGCAAAAATATGAATACCCTCTGTAATAGAAAATCCATTGCTTGCTCCAATTAAAATAGCATCTGCTTCCTTTATTTTTTTATTAATTTCTTCAAAACAGGTCATATACCACACCCTCCTACTGTTCCGTTAATGCTGCAACCACATCAGACAATACTTTTGCAATATCATTTACAATTACAAAACCTTTATCCTCTATAGACTGTGGTAGAAAATTATATTCCGCATTTACTGAAATATAAGAAGCATCCTGCAGTTCCTCCGTTAATACCCAGAATGGTTCCTGAATAAACATGGGTGTCATCCTTCCAACTCCCAACTCAATGAATAATATTTTTTTATCAACATTTTTCAGAATATATTTTGAGATTTTCTGATATTCTCCATCATATTTTCGTCCCTGAAGAAAATTCCCATATCCACGTACCCAAGGAAAAGCTTCAGCTCCACAATGAGGACAGCGTGGAATCATATCTGTTGGAATAGAAGTGCCATTGCCCATTGCACGAATCATATCACTCACTGGGTAGATTGCATCCCATGTATCATCCTTACAGCACTTTGAACATTGAAAGAATCTGTGATCTCCCTGAATCTCACTTACTTTTTCTTCTGGGTATAATTTTACAAACTGTGTATCCTGATTCGTTGTAAGAATATGGAAGTCTTTTCCTTTCAGAATCTTGTCCAGGTCAAGATAAGGGCCTCTGACCGGTGCGGTCTGTGTCGTATGAAGAAATGTTGCAACATACGCCCAATGTTCTTCTCTTGTTTGGAACGGATAATGCATTCCATCAAAAGCACCCTTTATACCGTATTTATCAGCAAACCTCCCAAAATACTCATAAAAGGAAGAAGTATCTTCATAATAGAAATCGCCACCTCCAGCTGCTGACAGACCAGATGCACCTCCAACGATAATGCATTCTGCATCCTTCACCTTCTTCGCAAATTCTTCAATTTGTTTATTATATGGCTGCTGCTCTTTTTCGCTCAACTTTATAACAGTTTGTCCTGATGCATACATTCTATAATGTCTGGAATAATTCATCTGTGTTTTCATTACCAGATTTTCATAATAACTCATCCTATTACCTCTTTTCTAAACTCATTGACACCGTGTATGGGAATTACTATAATGTATATTAAATAAAAAATCCATTGCAAAAAAAGGGAATCATAGACAGTTCTATACACTTTTTATAATTATGTATAGAATCTTGAGGGAGGAACATATGGCAAAACGAAAGACTGACAGACGTACCATCATGACAAAAACTATCATTAAGGAATCTCTCTTAGAGTTATTAGAAAAAATTACTTATGAGAAGATTACAATCACTTCTCTTTGCAAGCAATCAGATATAACCCGTGCAACTTTCTATCTGCATTATGGTAACATGGATGAAGTACTAGATGAATTATTAGACGATGCATTACGATTAAAAGAACTGGACGATCATGCCAGAACAAATTTCAGTTCTGATGATCTTGATTCATTCTTACCTGCCTGTCAGCGAGCAGCCTCTGAGCCAAAATATACGGTTCTGTTTTTGGATGATACCATGTCCCACATCATTTTAGACAAGCTCTACCATCGTGAACACGACAAACAAATTAAACTGCTGATGAATACTTACAACCTATCAGAATGGGAAGCAGATAAACTCTTTCTCTATACACTTCACGGCAGCTTTGCTCTTAATAAATCTCTCGGTTGGAAAAAAACAAGGAATGGTATGAAGCTCAGGAAGTAATTAGCCGTATAATAAAGCCAAAAGAAAGGGAATCATAATGCATACAATATAAAAATGTCACAGAATCCTTTGCCATTGATTCTGTGACATTCTATTAATTTTCTTGTATATGCCATCCCATTATTTTTCATCCACCACCTGGAAAATATAAAACTTCAAATAATAGCTTGCATCCGCCGCCCACAGTATTGGATGGTCCGGAGCCTGTGTCCTGAATTCCACCTGTCTAAGCCTTTTGTGAGCATTTCTTGCCGCCTCACCTATGGTCTTGGTGAAAAGCTCCTGTGTCATAAAATGAGAACATGAACAAGTCGCCAGATATCCTCCATCCTTTACAAGCTTCATTCCTCTAAGATTAATCTCCCGATATCCCTTTGTTGCATTTTTAACAGAATTACGTGATTTGGTAAATGCAGGTGGGTCAAGGATAACCACATCATATTTTTCTCCCTTATTAATCAGTTCAGGAAGCAGCTCAAATACATCGCGGCAGATAAACTCCGTCCTATCCTCCACACCATTTAATCTGGCATTCTCTCTTGCCTGCTCAACTCCAAGCTCAGAAGCATCAACTCCAAGAACTGAAGAGGCACCGCTGCAAGCCGCATTGAGCGCAAAAGAACCTGTATGAGTAAAGCAGTCTAACACTTTGGCACCGTTACACAGCTTGGCAACTGCTGCCCTGTTATATTTCTGGTCAAGGAAGAAACCGGTCTTTTGTCCATCCTCAACATTAACCATGTATCGAACACCATTTTCCTCAATCTGAACCATAGTGTCAAAAGGTTCCCCGATAAAGCCCTTAACTCTTTCCATACCCTCATGAAGTCTTACCTTGGCATCACTTCTCTCATATACACCGCGTATTGGCATACCAATAGCAGCTAGCTCTGCTTTCAGACATTCAATTATGTCAAGCTTAAGCCTGTCTATTCCAAGGGCAAGGGATTCCACAACAAGCACATCTGCAAATTTATCGATAACTATTCCAGGCAGATAGTCAGCCTCACCAAATACAAGCCTGCAGGAGCTCATATCCACTACCTTTCGTCTGTATTCAATGCAGTCATGCACTCTTGCTGCAATGAAATCATGATTGACCTCCACATCCCTGTGTCTTGTCATAACACGAATAGTAATTGTAGAATTGGTATTAATAAATCCCTTTGCAAGAAAATAATCATCGAAATCCACCACCTCTACAATGTCACCATTCTCAAATTCTCCTTCTATACTATCAATTTCATTATCGTAGAACCAAAGTCCTCCCGACTTAAATTCACGTCCCTCGCCTTTTTTAATCTTTACAGTTGTCATCTTTTTTTCCTTTCAATTTTCAGCCAAAAATCATCCTCAGCCATTCTTCCCTCTGTCTTCTCAATTATAAGAAATGGGTCATAAAATGGTATGTTAAGCCTTTCAAGTTCTATTTTCATTTTATCTCTGCTTCTTGGAAAGCACCGAGATTCCAAAAATTCCTCATACTGCTCATAGGTTGGATGTTCCTCTCTTCCAAAAGCGCGAAATTGGTAGTCTCTGGCATAATTACATATCCTTACCAGCATTTTACTGTCATCAACATCAATAATAGTACATATATCATCATTGAACATATAATACAAACGCAAAGGATATATCCTTTCCGGTACTTTCAGCATAGCAGCATATTCAGGATAATTATTAAGCAGCTTCATAAGCGTAACAATTGGACCCGTAATTAGTCCTTCGCTACCCTCCCAGCGTTCTACCGTCTTCTTAGATACACCAATTAGGCCTGCATATTCTGCCTGCGTAAGCCTAAGCTTCTCGCGAAGATTCTTAATCTCTCTGCCTTTAACAGCTTTAGCTACTGCAAATTCTGTTTTCATTTTGTCACCTCACTGCAGAATCAATACATAGAGTATTCTCTAATTTCCTTATTAATATAATACCCTCAAAATAAGGGTTTGTAAACACAATTTTACCCTTATTTTGAGGGTATTATACTAAATATTATTTCATATGTTAATTTTACCACATCTGCTCAAAGAATATGGTGCATAAAAGAACTTCCTTCCGTTCAAAATAATCCTATGATTAAAAAATATATCTTCTGCGGGCTAACCGGGTGGTGCATGGAAGTGTTCTGGACCGGTCTTGGCTCAGCAATAAAAAAAGACAGAAAGCTATCCAGCTACACTTCCTTATGGATGTTTCCTATATATGCCACAGCCATTATAATCGAACCAATCGGCAATAAACTCCGCAGTAAAAAATGGAACTGCCTCCACCGAGGGTTCGTGTACGCAATAATGATTTTTGCAACAGAATTCATATCCGGTTCAATTCTGAAAAAAATTGATGGCTGTCCATGGGATTACTCCGATGCTCCATGTAATGTTAATGGAGTTATACGACTGGACTATTTTCCAGTATGGTTCATTGCAGGCTTAATCTATGAATACCTGTTATGCAATAAATTTAATACAATAAAGCAGAAGGAAGAAAAATAATTTTTTTCTTCCTTCTGCAATGTGAACAATAATTATATTCTACTTAAACTCAGGATACAGTGGTCTGGCATCTGTTAAAGCCTTAACAATCGCCATTGCTTCTTCCTTCTTAGGCTCCTCACCTGTAACTGCAAGTGCAATAGCCTCAGCAACCTTGTCCATATCAGCCATATCAAAGCCTCTTGTTGTAACAGCGGCTGAACCAAGTCTGATACCACTTGTAGTAAATGGCTTCTCAGGGTCGTTAGGAATTGCATTCTTGTTACATGTAATATTAACTGTATCAAGAAGCTTCTCCGTAGCCTTTCCTGTTACCCCCTTGCTTCTCAAGTCAACAAGCATAAGATGGTTGTCCGTTCCGCCTGATACAAGGTCAAAGCCTCTGCTTAAAAGTCCCTGTGCCAGTGCCTGTGCATTATCAACAATATTCTTGGCATATACCTTAAAGGATGGGTCAAGTGCTTCCTTAAAGCATACTGCCTTGGCAGCTATAACATGCATTAAAGGTCCTCCCTGAATACCAGGGAAAATAGCCTTATTGAAATTGAATCTGTCAGCGGCCTCCTGATTACACAGAATCATTCCGCCTCGTGGTCCACGAAGAGTCTTGTGGGTAGTTGTCGTAACAACATCAGCATAAGGAATAGGGCTCATGTGCTGTCCACCTGCAACAAGACCGGCAATATGTGCCATATCTACCATAAGTACTGCGCCAACCTCATCAGCAATCTCTCTGAATTTCTTAAAATCTATCTTTCTGGCATATGCACTTGCTCCTGCAAGAATCATCTTAGGCTTGCACTCTTTGGCAATTCTAAGTACCTCATCATAATCAATGAATCCATCCTCATTAACACCGTAAGGGACACAGTTAAAATACTTACCTGACATATTAACTGGTGAACCATGTGAAAGATGTCCGCCATCTGCAAGGCTCATTCCCATGTAGGTATCACCTGGCTCAAGCACTGCAAAAAATACTGCCATATTAGCCTGTGCTCCTGAATGTGGCTGAACATTAACATAGTCACAGCCAAAAAGCTTCTTGGCACGCTCTCTTGCAAGCTCCTCAACAATATCAACGTACTGGCATCCACCATAATATCTTTTGCCTGGGTAGCCCTCCGCATACTTGTTGGTAAGCTGGCTTCCCATTGCTGCCATTACTGTTCTGCTTACGAAATTCTCTGACGCAATAAGCTCAATGTGGTCATTCTGTCTGCCAATCTCAAGCTTGATTGCTTCTGCTAATTCAGGATCGTTATCCTGTATTTCATTGATTGAATACATTTTATTATCCTCCGATTTTTCCAACTACAGTTCCTTAGTTTTTAACATTTTATCAGTTTAAAGTAATGGTGTCAATTGCAATGTTACATATCGCAACTGACACCATACTAAAATACTACTTATCCAGCTTGGTAAATGCAAGATGAAGCTCGTCCATCTGTTTCTGTTCAACTGTTGAAGGTGAACCCATCATAACATCCTCGGCCTGCTTATTCATAGGGAAAGCAATTACCTCTCTGATACTCTCTTCACCTGTGAGAAGCATTATCATTCTGTCAACACCTGGAGCAATTCCGGCATGTGGTGGTGCACCATAGCAGAATGCATTGTACATTGCAGGGAATTTGGCTTTAACGTCCTCTTCTCCAAGTCCTACAAGATTGAATGCTTTAATCATAATCTCTGGGTCATGATTACGAACAGCACCTGATGACAGCTCAATTCCGTTACATACAAGGTCATACTGATATGCCAGCACATCAAGTGGGTCCATCTCTTCAAGAGCCTTAGCTCCGCCCTGTGGCATTGAGAATGGGTTATGGCAGAATTCCAATTCTCCAGACTCATCACCAATCTCATACATTGGGAAATCCACTATCCAGCAGAAGCTGTAATTATCCTTGTCAAAATGTCCTTCACTGTTAACACCAAGAACTCTTCTAAGAACTCCTGCTGTTTTCTGTGCTGCACGCTTAGTACCTGCGCATAATCCAATAAAATCGCCCTTCTTAAGTGAAAGTGCATTGATTATCTCATCCTGTCTTTCCTTAAGGAACTTGCTGATACCACCAATCAGGTCTCCATTCTCGTCAACCTTGAACCAGTATACCTTGTTGCCTGTCTCTATCTCTATATCAGCACAATGCTTGTCAGTCTCCTTACGTGAAGCATTGTATCCATCAGTTACAACAGCCTTAACTACATTACCCTTAAATGGTTCAAAACCACAATCTCCCAAAAGCTCTGATACGTCAGTAACAACCAGGTCAATTCTAAGGTCCGGCTTATCTGAACCGTATTTTTCAAGTGACTCAAGATAAGGAATTCTTGTAAATGGAGCCTTAGATGCTCTGTCATAGGTTCCATATTTCTCAAATACAGGTGGAAGTACTGACTCAATTACAGCAAATACATCCTCCTGGCTTGCAAATGCCATCTCCATATCCATCTGATAGAATTCTCCAGGTGAACGGTCAGCTCTTGCATCCTCATCTCTAAAACAAGGTGCTATCTGAAAATATCTGTCAAAACCTGAAGCCATAAGAATCTGCTTGAACTGCTGTGGCGCCTGTGGAAGTGCATAGAACTTGCCAGGATGATTTCTGGCAGGTACAAGATAATCTCTGGCTCCCTCAGGTGATGAGCATGTAAGTATTGGAGTTGTAATCTCCATAAAGCCCTGGTCTGTCATGCTCTTTCTAAGGTCTGATACAACCTGGTTTCTAAGAATAATATTGTTCTTAACATCTGGATTTCTAAGGTCAAGATAACGGTATTTCAGACGTACATTCTCATCTGACTCCTTTGACTTTCTAACCTCAAATGGAAGTGCATTGTATATACACTTGCCAAGAACTGTTATAACAGTTGGAACAACCTCAATCTCTCCAGTTGCAAGAGTATCATTTTTGCTTGAACGCTCTCTGACAGTTCCCTCTATCTGAATAGTTGATTCCTTGTTGACCTCATCAATAACGGCCATCATTTCCTCGCTTTCTATGACAATCTGAGTTGTTCCATAGAAATCACGAAGAATAAGAAATGCAAGATTCTTACTTACCTTTCTAATGTTCTCAAACCAGCCTGCAAGAATTACATTCTTTCCTGCATCTGCCAGTCTTAATTCTCCACAGGTATGTGTCCTGGACTGTACCATTGCTTTTTTCCTCCTAATATCTCCTATGCAAGTGGATTTTTGAAAAATTCCTTAAATTCGGTGTAGCCATCCTTTGTCAGCTGCTCCTTCTGGAATTTTTTGTTCTTATTCATACGTACAACAAGCACCTTGGTGCCAGACTTACGAAGCTCCTGAGCTTCCTTGATAATATTACACAGCATGTCTGATTTTACATCCTTTTCCACCAGAAATGCAATACTTTTACTCTGGTCAGGTATCTGGAAATTGTTATCAAGAAGAATTGTGATAATTCTCTCAAAACCAATTGAAAAACCGCAGGCTGGTGTATCATGTCCTGTAAACTTACCTACCATCCTGTCATAACGTCCGCCGCCGCCAACACTGCTTCCAAATTCAGGTACCTCTATTTCAAAAATAGTACCTGTATAATATGACATTCCTCTTACAAGCGTTGGGTCAAAAACAACCTCAAAATCACAAGTTCTTGTTCCCATTACGCTGTCAATTATCTCCTGAAGGTTATCCTTTACATCCGGCTCAAGATAATCGGCAACCTTGTCTGCCACATATGCAAGACCATTCTCGGCTGCCTCTATTCCATTAAATAATTCAACATATTTATCAACTGATTCCTGAGAATAGCCTTCCTTTAACAGCTCCTCTCTAACTCCATCAAGACCAATCTTGTCCATCTTATCAAGGATAATGAATACAGTATCATATTCCTCCTGGTCAAAGCCACTGTATGCAGCCATTGCCTTAAGGATTCTTCTCTCATTAATCTTAATCTTGAAATTCTTAAAGCCAATCCTGCCAAGGGTAGTTGTTGTAGCAAGTATAAGCTCTATTTCAGCAAGATTACCTGGTTCGCCAAGTATATCTATGTCACACTGGTAAAACTGTCTGAAACGACCCTTCTGTGGTCTGTCCGCTCTCCATACAGGTCCAATCTGGAGTGCCTTGAACGGCGACGGAAGGTCTGCCGCATTATTAGAATAAAATCTTACAAGTGGAACTGTAAGGTCATATCTTAAGCCTCCGTCTGCCAGGTCATTTTCTGACTGTGCAGTCTCAAGGTTGAATTTCTCGCCTCTCTTCATTATCTTAAAGATAAGCTTCTCATTCTCTCCACCCTGCTTACTGGACAGGTTGGCAATGTTCTCTACAGCAGGTGTCTCAATTGAAGTGAAACCGAACTGTGAATATGTCTCCTTAATCAGTCCAATGAGATAATCTCTTATCTGCATCTCCCTTGGCAGAATATCTTTCATGCCCGTCATAGGTTTTTTAATAAGTGCCATGTTCTTTCCTCATTTCTGTTTTATTTAAAGAAATCCAATTGTATATCTATCAGCATTCTGCTGTTATTAATTACCTCTATTGTCTCAGGCTCGTGAATAACTCTCTGAAAGGCAAGGAACACCTCCATATCATAGCAGTTAATCTCATCAATCATTATCTCCATAGCCGTATCATAGTCAAAGGCTCTTCTATATGGTCTGTCAGATATAAGTGCGGTAAAAGTATCTGCAACTCTCATAAGTCTTGCTCCAAATGGAATCTCTTCACCCTTGAGATTATCCGGATAGCCTGAGCCGTCAAAATTCTCATGATGATACAAAACAGCATCCATCACCACATCAGGCAGCCCATAATTCTGTAGTATATCATAACTGAACTTGGAATGCATCCTCATATATTTCATTTCTTCGACTGCGAATTTTTCCTCTGACCTTCCGTACAGATATCTTGACAGCTTAAGCTTGCCAATATCATGTACCAGTCCCGCCAAAGCAAGATTATAACACATAATATCATCAAGTCCAAGTTCTCTGGCAATCAGGTAGGTAAGGTTGCTTACGCACATTCCATGATTAATATTATCTTCCATATCCAGAATAATTGTGGGCTGGAAGCATTCTTTTTTGGTAACACTACTGGTCTGCATCAAAATATCGTCTCTTTCTTTCAATCATTTCGTCAACTCTGTCTATATATTCTTCCACATTCTTAACATTTTCAATCCTGTCAACACGCTGTCCATGATTCACAACAAGCTTTGACTGTGCATTGGCACCGGCTGCAATAATCGATTGCTTTTCTTCCATAATGAGTATATTGTATACGCCTTTTTTACCATCACAGGCAAAGCCAACGTTTTCCAGATTACCTGCCATATTCTTCTGACGATACAGATAATACGGCTCCATTCCCATCCTGTTAGCCGCCTCATGGGCTAATTCAATTATACTTTCACTATTATTAATGGAATAATCAGCATACAAATCCTTATATATATTAAGTCCGGCAGCTCTTTTTATAGCCAGTGAGTGAACCGTAAGATTATCCGGTGCAAGTCTTTGTACCTCGCTAAGGGTATGCTCAATATCCTCTCTGCTCTCCCCCGGAAGTCCAAAAATCAAATCCATATTAATATTATCAAAGCCACATTCTCTTGCAAGTGCATATGCCTCATAAATCTGCTCTACACTGTGACGTCTGCCAATAAGGTCAAGGGTCTTCTGGTTCATAGTCTGGGGATTAATGGATATTCTGTCAATATTATGAGCACGCAGCATCATAAGCTTATCCTTGTCTATGCTGTCAGGTCTTCCTGCCTCAACTGTATATTCCCTGACTGTGCTTATGTCAAAATTATTCTCTATAAATGTGAAAAGTCTGTCAAACTGATAGGGAAGAAGCGTTGTAGGTGTTCCTCCACCAATATATATGGAATCCAGCTCCCTGCCCTTCATCCTCTGTGCAATGAAAGCAAGTTCCTTAAGCAGTGCAGTAATATAATCATCCACTCTGTTCTTCCACATACCCAGCGGATATGAAGTAAAAGAACAGTAAAGGCAGGTTGTTGGACAAAAAGGAATTCCTATATACAGACTGTATCCATTATCATAATCAATAGTCTGCAGCAGGTCATGCTCATTGTGGGCAACCTTCAGTGAAAGCTCTGCTTTTTGGTCGCTGATGAGGTACTCTGTCTTCATATAAGACTTAATCTCATCATCAGCCCTGCCCTCCTCAATAAGCTTCATAGGGATTTTGGTTGGTCTTATTCCTGTAAGCGTTCCCCACGGCAGCTCTCTGCCCTCAAGCTGGCTGTACACAGCATAAAGCGACCGTTTTAAATGGTCGCGCACAGTTTTTCTATCATTAGAGGAGGCTGTTTCATCCACCTTATGCAGCTTATCCTTACAGGCTATTACCGCCTGTATATGTGCATCCGTAACATTAACTCTGACAGACATATCACACGTCTCTTCATTATCAGTTACTATCTTAACACCTGGATAAAAAGCACCTGTCATGACTCTTACATCATTGTCATAGTCATGGGTATTAATACTTAAGTATATCATATTCATATCCTAACATCCATTTTGCAATTACAGACAGAATGGATTATATTTTTTCTCACTGCCTATTGTAGTCTCTTCCATGTGTCCCGGATATACCATTGTATCATCAGGAAGAACAAACAGCTTATTCTTAATTCCTCTTACAAGTGCCGAAGCGCTTCCACCAGGGAAATCACTTCTTCCTACTGATTCACAGAATAATGTATCACCGGAAAAAAGAATTCCTTCATCCTTAAAGTAATAGCACATTCCACCTACAGTATGTCCCGGTACCTCAAGTGCCTGCACAGTGCAGCCTGCCACCTGAAACTCCTGTCCATCCTTAACATATACATCTGCATCAAGGATAATATCCTTACCTGTAAAGCTTCTTGACAGATTAGCTGAAGCATCATGTAAAACACCTTCTTCATTATTACCAATATATGCAGGAATTTTGTACATATCCCTGATATCATCAAGTGCAAGCACATGGTCAAAATGCCCATGTGTCACAAGAATTGCTGTCGGTCTGGCACCGGACGCTGTTATTCTGTCTCTGATTCTCATTGGGTCTCCGGCAGGGTCAACTATAACTGCCTCACCATTATCTTCGTTAAAAAGGTAATATGTGTTAGTTCCACACATCCCGATAACATCATGTTCAACTCTAAGCATCAGCCCGTCGTCCTTTCAATATCAATAACACCCTCAATTGCACGCAGCTTGGCAGTAAGCTCATTAAGCTCCTGTACACCTGTTATATCAAATCCAAGCTCTAAGGTTGCAGTTCCCTGCTTGCTGGTTCTGCAGTTCATACTCTTAACATCTATTTTACGCTCTGTCAGAATCTTGGACACATCCACAATAAGTCCTGTTCTGTTATTGGCATACAGCTTAATATCCACAGTATACTTCTCGCCAAGGCTACCATAATCCAGCTGCTGCCACTCAGCCTCAATCAGTCTTTCCTTATCAAGCTCTGAGATATTGATAACGTTAATACAGTCTGTCCTGTGAATTGATATACCTCTGCCTCTTGTTACAAAGCCAACAATCTCATCTCCCGGTACCGGACTGCAGCATTTGGAAAATCTTACGGCAACATCATGTATTCCTTTAACAACAATTCCACCCTGGGTTCCGCTTTTACGTGGTCTGGAAGGTCTGTCTGTCGGCTGTTCTCCAAGGATATCCGCATCTGTAATCTCTTCCTTGTGCTTACGTTCCCGTTCCTCAATAAGCTTATTAACTACCTGTCCTTCCTTAAGTCCACCATGTCCCACTGCCGCAAGAATTGATTCCCAGTCCCTGAAGCCATATTTGGTCATTGTCTTATCCATGAATTCAGGCTTAAGAATATCACTTAACACAATACTCTTACTCTTACAGTAGGAGCTAAGCATCTCCTTACCCTTAAGAATATTGTCTTCCTTAAGCTCTGCCTTGAACCATGCATTAATCTTAGACCTTGCCTGAGGACTCTTAACAATAGCCAGCCAGTCACGGCTTGGTCCCTTGGAGTTCTGCGAGGTAATAATATCTATTCTGTCACCATTCTTAATCTGATAATCTATTGTAACAAGCTTACCGTTAACCTTGGCACCTACCATCTTATTGCCGACTGCTGTATGAATACAGTAGGCAAAATCAATTGGAGTCGAACCGGCAGGAAGATTCTTAACATCCCCCTTAGGTGTAAAGCAATACACACTGTCTGAAAACAGGTCCAAATCACTCTTAATGAGACTTAGGAATTCCTTATTATCCGACATGTCCCTCTGCCACTCAAGAATCTGTCTAAGCCATGTAAGCTTAGCCTCCTCACTGTCATTACCCTTGGTTCCGTCAATATTCTCCTTGTACTTCCAATGGGCAGCAATACCATACTCAGCTGTTCTGTGCATCTCATAGGTTCTTATCTGAATCTCAAATGGCTGTCCCGTTGGAGCAATAAGTGTTGTATGGAGTGACTGGTACATATTAGGCTTAGGCATGGCAATGTAATCCTTGAATCTGCCTGGAATAGGCTTATACATCTCATGAATAACACCAAGTGCCGCATAGCAGTCTTTAACTGTCTCAACTATGATTCTAACTGCAAAAAGATCATATATCTGGTCAAGTGTTTTGTCCTGATTGACCATCTTCTTATATATACTGAAAAAATGTTTAACTCGTCCTTCAATTGAACACTGGATACCTGCATTATCAATATGCTGTTTAACCTCAGCAACAATGTCCTTAACAAACTTCTCTCTGGCTCCCTTGCCTAAGGTAAGCTCATGCTCCAGCTGGTGGTATACCTCCGGCTGAAGATACATAAGTGAAAGGTCATCCAGCTCAACCTTAATCTTGGATATACCAAGACGCTGTGCTATAGGAGAATATATCTCCATTGTCTCTCTGGACTTCTCAATCTGCTTCTCCGGACTCTGATACTGCATGGTTCTCATATTGTGAAGTCTGTCGGCAAGCTTGATAAGAATTACTCTGATATCCTTGGCCATGGCAAGAAACATCTTACGCAGATTCTCTGCCTGAACCTCTATCTTATCATGCTCATAGCTTAACTGTGTCAGCTTGGTTACACCGTCGACCAGCAGTGCAACCTCCTCGCCAAATTGTGCAGTCAGCTCCTCCATTGTAATTCCGGTATCCTCAACAACATCATGAAGAATACCTGCCATAATTGTCTCTTTATCAAGCTCAAGCTGTGCAAGAATAATTGCTACACATAGAGGATGAATAATATATGGTTCACCGGACTTACGTTTCTGACCTGCATGGGCACGATTCGCCACATCATAGGCTTTCTCCACAAGTGAAAGGTCTGTAGATGGATGATATTGCAATATGCAATTTTTAAGCTCAGCAAAAAGGCTCTCCGGGTCATTATTCTCCGGTGGGGTCAGGGGGGCTTCTTCAAGAATACTGCTTACAGGTACATTTTTCTCTTCTGGCATATGCATCTCTCCACTTCTGTGCGAAACTAGTATTTTTATTGTAAAACGAAATATCCAAAAAAGCAATAAAAATAAGGAAATGCCCACGCAGACCCCGATTAACGATAATCTGTGCGGGCATTAAAAGCTATATTTATTTTCCCGGATATACAACAACTGAATCTACATCATAGCCCTCAAGAAGCTTTCTTCCCTCGAGACCTGCAAGCTCCATAAGGAACACAACCTTAACAACCTCTCCACCAAGAGCCTCAATCATACCTATCATGGCCTTAGTAGTGCCGCCTGTGGCAATAAGGTCGTCCACGATAACAACCCTCTGTCCCGGCTTAATTGCATCCTTATGCATCTCAATTGTTGCTGTACCATATTCCAGCGCATATGTTGCCTCAATTGTCTCACAAGGAAGCTTACCCTTCTTTCTGATTGGTACAAAAGATTTGTGGTTCTTATATGCAACTGGAACACCAAAGATGAATCCTCGTGATTCCGGTCCAACAATCACATCATAATCCACATCCTGAATAAGGTCAGAAAGACTGTCAACTGCAAGCACCAGTCCATCAGGGTCCTGAATAACACTTGTTACATCACGGAACATAATCCCCGGTTCAGGGAAATCAGGAATGGTTCTTACATAATCTTCTACTTTCTTCATCTGTATTACCTCGATTCTTAATTATTGCTTTTATTCTATTTTATACCCGGTAATGCAAATCTGCATTTTTTTATTGCCTCGATATTCATTAATCTCCGGATAATATGTACATGCAATTCTTTTTCCGGCACCATATGCCGCCCTAAGCTCCTCCGGCGGAAAAAATCCAACAGCCTCCATTATACAGCCATTATCCTTTTCCAGACACAATCTGGTAAAATTACCTGATTTGCCCATTCCGGCAACACTTCTTATAATAATACCCTTATCTGCAAATACAGGCTTGGGATTACCCTTTCCAAACGGTGCGAGAATACCTATATCACGTATGACAGCCTCTGTAATATATTCTACAGGCATCGGAACATCTATCCATACTTTCTCAATTAAATCCTCTGGTGTAAGTGTGCAGCCCTCATTTAGTCTGAGCCTTAAGGGTTCTATATTCTCTTTCTTAAGAGATAATCCGGCAGCCATTGCATGTCCACCAAATTGTTCAAGTATATCTGCACATTCCATTAGTCCCTCAAAAATATTGTATTCCACAATGGACCTTGCTGAGCCCTTAACGCCCTTTGCTGCATCTGTCAGAACAATAGCAGGTCTGTAATACCGCTCTCTTATTCTGCCAGCCACAATACCTGCAATGCTTTCATGACACTGGGGAATATACAGCAGCAAAATTCTGTCCTTTTCAAGCTTAAGCTCCTCTACCTGTCTGACAGCCAGCTCTACTGCATTCTCAGTCAGCTTTTTACGCTCATCATTAAGCATTTTAAGCTCTACTGCGTAGCTGTCTGCCTCATCCAGGGTATTGGCAAGTAACATGGCAAGTGCTTTACTGGCTGTATCGAGTCTGCCACTGGCATTAAGACATGGTCCAATAACAAAGCCTATATGATAAGCACTTACTCTTTCGCTGTCAATTCCATTAAGACTCATAAGCTGCCGGAGCCCATAATTAGCAGTATGTGCTAATGCCTTAAGCCCATACTTAACAATTATTCGATTCTCATCAATGAGGTCAACAATATCACCTACTGTGGCTATTCCGGCAAACTCTATAAATTCCTCAACACTGTCATCCGGAAGTCCTGCCATCTGATACAGCTTTTGAATCAGCTTATAGGCTATTCCAGCCCCGCACAGACTCTTAAAGGGATAGCTGCAGTCAGCTCTTTTGGGGTCCACCACTGCATCTGCCTCAGGAATATAATATTGTCTTCCATTGTCACTCTCGGTATACTGCGGTTCGTGATGGTCCGTTACAACAACCGTCATATTAAGCTCTTTGGCATATCTAACCTGTTCAATAGCAGCAATACCATTATCGCAGGTAATTATCACATTGCGATTCTGGTCATAAGCTTTTTTTATTAGATTTTCATTAAGTCCATAACCGTCTGTAATTCTGTCTGGCACATCATAATCCACATCTGCACCCAGACGAATTAACCCCTTAAACAAGATATAGATGGAACATATTCCATCTATATCATAATCACCTATAATGCGGATTCTGTCACCACGTTCTATACATTTACCTATTATATCCACTGCCTTGTCCATATCCTTCATAAGCGAAGGGTCATGAAGCTGTGACAATGTACCGTTAAGATAGTAATCTATGGCGGCTTCATCTGCTATGTCACGGTTACGGATAATTCTGGCTGCCACCTGGTCGATACCAAAGCGGCTGCCAATGGCTTTAAAATCAGCCTTTTTGGAATATACCCGCCATTCCTGCATATTAATTAGCTCTCTTCATTGCTCTCTTGTAGGAAGCACTCTTCATAACGTACCACAGAGCACCTGTGATACATACTGATGAATAACCACCACATACGATACCTACCATAATAGGAGCAGCAAATTCTCTGATAGATGCAACACCTACAATATAAAGTACGAATACCATGATAAATGTTGTAAGTGATGTATTAATGCTTCGTGAAAGAGTCATTGTAATACTACTGTTAACAACCTCTTTAAGAGTTGCCTTCTTCATAGTCTTCATATTCTCTCTGATACGGTCAAAGATAACGATTGTTGCATTAATTGAATAACCTACAATTGTAAGCATACATGCAATAAAGGTGTTACCTACTGTTGTTCTTGATACTGCATAGAATGCAATTACTACAAGAACATCATGTACAAGAGCAATAATAGCACTTGTAGCAAACTTAACATCCCTGAATCTTATCCAGATATAGATAAGCATACAGATTGTAGCAACAACTACGGCAATAACTGCGTCTCTTCTCATCTCTGAGCTTACAGTACCACTTATATTCTCGGTACTTACAACGTCCTTGTCTCCTGCATCAATTCCAAACTTATCCTCAAGAGCCTTATTAAGAGCCTCACGCTGTTCAAGACCAAGAAGCTGTGTCTTAAATACAACTGTTGATGAACCCTTAACTATCTGCTGCTGAACTGTCTTAACTCCTGTAGCTTCCTTAATTACAGGTATAATATCACTTTCAACCTCGCTAAGTGTATATTCCTTATCAAACGTAATACTTGTAGATGTACCACCTGAGAACTCAAGGTCAAAATTAAAGATTCCGTTGCCCTTAGCTCCATTAGCTACCATAAATACAACTCCAACTGCAATTACAAGTCCTGATACGCAGAAGAAAATATTCTTCTTGCTAAGGAAATTAACTGATGCTCTGTCCTTAGTGATTCCATACATACTGTTCTTCTTGCAGCCCATATGGTACATAAGGAGAACAATAAGTCTTGTAACTACAAGTGATGTAAACATTGAAAGAACAATACCAATTCCAAGTGTAAGAGCAAAGCCTCTTACAGGACCAGTTCCGATAATACCAAGAACTATGGCTGCAATAAGTGTTGTAACGTTACCATCAACAATTGCTGAGAGGGCTTTCTGGAAACCAGTCTTAATGGCTGGAAGAAGAGTTTTCTCCTGCCCCAGCTCCTCTCGTATTCGGGCGAAAATAATGACATTGCCATCAACCGCCATACCAATACCAAGTATAATACCTGCAATACCAGGTAATGTAAGTGTAAGATTAAATACATTAAGTACTAAAAGCATAAGTCCTGTATATACAACAAGTGCTATATTAGCTGCAAGTCCAGGAACTCTGTAAAATACTATCATGAATAAGAAAAGAATTCCAAATCCAATAATACCACCAAGTACGCTTGTTGAAATAGCCTCCTGACCAAGTGTAGCACCAACTACCTTGGAGCTAATCTCTTCAAGAGTAACAGGAAGTGCACCAATTCTGATATATGAGGAAAGGTTCTTAGCTTCATCAAATGAGCTCATTCCTTCAATATATCCTGAACCACCGGTAATTGCTGCATTAACACTTGGAACACTTACAAACTGACCATCATAGTAAATACCAAGTGACCAGCTGTTCTCCTTAGCCTTAGTAGTAGCATCTGCAAACTTCTTAGTTCCCTCGTCTGTCAGTGTAAACTCAACAACAGGCTCCTGACTTCCACCACTTGTCTTCTGCTGATATGCAGCATTAGATGACTTAATATCAGTTCCTGTAAGGATGATTGTTCCATCCTCTTCAATCTCATCAATAGTTCTTGTAAGATGATATCCATACGCTGTGTTACCATCTTCATCCTTGTACTCACCATATTCATAGTTAGTAGTCTTACCATCGCTGCCATACTGCAGGATAAAATAAATTGAACCCGGCTTACCAAGCTCCTCAAGAATAGCATTAGCATCATCTGCACCAGGAATCTCAATAGTAACTCTGTCATTACCCTCTGAATATACCTGTGCACCATCATAATCAGCAACACGCTGCTGCATCTTGTACACTGTATCAGCCAAATCCTGTGATGAAATATCACCAACTGCCTGATATGTAATACTTACTCCACCCTCAAGGTCAAGACCCAGTGTAATATTTTCTGCTGAGCCCTTCTTGTTGTCTGTCCATCCACTAAGGACAGTAAAGCCTAACAATCCAATAACTGCAACCAGAGCAATTACGGATATTACCTTTTTCCACGCTTTCATTGTTAACGTTTCTCCTTTTAAATAATACTTTTATCTCATTACATCCTAACAGATGTATATTGGAGCCTCTTCATCATCCGACTGGAGCCTGTAGTGAAAAATACCCTGCCGCACCTTGCATTCGCTTACAACGGTCTTGCACTCCAAATCGAACCGCATATTCTCACTGTACCTGCTGTCAACAGGATAGAATAGAAAAATACGTTCATAGGAATCCGTACGATTACGGTCCCTTATCAGTATGCTGTTGTCATTATTGGTGCTGACCGCATTGCCCACATCAACATATGTCTCTGTATTCTGTGTCTCATCCTCATTCTTAGAGGACACAAGAGTATTACGATATGCCATTAGATTAAGACATATCACCATAACAGCTGACATAATCAGAGCAATCCGCCTAGCAGTGTACCGAGATATCTCCATAATCCTTAGTCTCCACACCTTCCTGGGCTAACGCACATTTAATCATTACTGCACATTCAACTCTCTTGCGCTGCAGCTTACATCCAATCTCATATGGGTCATTAATATCCCCGGTAAAATTATATGCATTGGCAGCACAGCCTCCACTGCAATAGAACTTGCAGAAGCAATCCTTGCACTTAGGCTTGGTATATACATTACTGCTGTTGAATCTATGGCGAATCTCCGGTGTCTTAATTCCATCAAATACATTGCCCATTATAAATTCTTCATGTCCTACGAACTGATGACATGGATAGAAATCTCCCCATGGTGTAACTGCAAGATATTCTGTTCCACAACCACAGCCTGAAAGTCTCTTATATACACATGGACCACCTGTAAGGTCAACCATAAAATGGAAGAAATTAAAACCGTTACCGGCCTTCTCTCTTTTAATCATCTCAACTGCCAGCTTGTCATATTCCTCATATATCTTATCAAGGTCTTCCTCTCTGAGTGCATAATCCTCAGATGGGTCTGCAACAACCGGCTCAACAGATATCTGCTTAAAGCCTCTGTCTGCCAGGTCAAGAACATCCCTGGAGAAATCCAGATTATTGTGGGTAAACGTACCTCTTACGTAATAGTTCATCTGATTCCTTGACTCAGCCATATCCTCAAACTTAGGCATTATAAGGTCATAGCTTCCCTCTCCGTTTCTGAAAGGTCTCATCATATCATGAATCTCTTTACGTCCATCAACAGAAAGTACTACATTACCACACTCTGCGTTAATAAATTCCTTAATCTCATCATTAAGAAGAACACCATTAGTTGTCATGGTAAAACGGAATTTCTTATCGTGAGTCTTCTCAAGCTCTCTTCCGTAGGCAGTAATCTCCTTAACAACCTCAAAGTTCATTAAAGGCTCTCCGCCAAAAAAATCCACCTCAAGATTACGTCTGTGTCCTGAATTGGCAACAAGAAAATCCAGTGCCTTCTTACCAACCTCTGCGCTCATAAGAGCACGCCTGCCATGATACTCGCCTTCCTCTGCAAAACAATACTTACATGCAAGATTACAGTCATGGGCTATATGTAAACACATTGCCTTAACAATGTTGTCCTGTTCCTTCTGCTTCGTAAACTTCTCGATATAACTCTCATATATATCATCGGTAAAGAGCACTTCCTCATTCTTAAGTGTCTCAATCTCGTCATATGCCTCATTAATATCTGTCTCGCTGTATGTTCCCTTAAGCTTCTCACATATAGCTTCTCTTGAATTATCCCGGAATAACGGTATCATATCGTATACAATATCGTCAACCACATGAACAGAACCGCTGTTCACATCCAGAACGATGTTGTAGCCGTTATTTTTATACTGATGAATCACAATTGCCTCCTACGCGAAAATATAAGAGAGTGTCAGAATACACCTGCCTGTACACTCTCTTATATACTCTCTAAAAAATATTAATTACTTATTCTCACAGCTCTGGTTGCCAACTGTGCATGATGTCTTACATGCAGACTGACATGATGTCTGGCACTCGCCGCATCCACCCTTCTTAGCTGTCTCTTTAAGATTCTTGGTATTGATAGTCTTAATATGTTTCATTTCTATAAATCCTCCTAATTTCAAACATTAACAAGATTATAGCATAAAACATTACACAATAAAAGACTTTTTTTACCCTTGTTAATTATTCTGTAAGCATCTGCTGCAGCAGTCTGTCAAGCAGCTCCCCGGCATCATCTGACTTAACACTTACATAGTAAAAAAGCCCGTTATACACAAATCTTCCTTCCTTAAAGCTTCCCTCATCCTCCTCATAAAATTCCACGTTGATATCCCCATATGTACCCTTCGTCAGTGTGTGCAGGTCATAGGGTTCGTCATGCAGCGGTGTATCCTCCTCATGAAAAACCACAAATACATATGCCGACTCATTACTATCATAATTAATCGAAGCCATAATTCTATTCCATCCGGATACGTCTGCAGCACCCTGCTCATGTTCAATAGTTACATCACTGCTGCTTATGTTTTTATCATCAAAAAACATCTTGCCCAATAACCATTTGTCTCCAACCTTGTCTATTGCCTCTTCAACTGAGGAAAACACCCGGTTGGTACTTTTCCACTCCTCATTAAATGCTTTATAGTCCTGTTCACTGGTCTGCTCTTCATCATAATTCTTAATGCTCTGCAGCTTCTCAACTCTGCACCCTGAAAGCATTAACACGCACAGCAATGTTACAAGCAAAAAAATACCTTTTCTCATATTCAGCCTCCTCATATTTTATATATCAATTATAATACAGAAGCTGTATTTTAGCTATTACTTTTGGTTGTATCTTTCCATTGTTTTTCAGTATTAATTGTTACTGAAAACAATATTTGCTCCATCTGACCTTGCCACTATCGTTCCGTCTCTATCCGTCCTGTATATTGTTACCCCATAATCCTCCACTCTTGACAAAATCTTGTCTGCCGGATGCCCATAGCTGTTATCTGCTCCAACTGATATAACTGCATAATCCGGATTAACAGCCTTCAAAAAAGCCTGTGAAGTACTTGTTGCTGAGCCATGATGACTTAGCTTAAGTACATCTGCCTTAAGCATTACACCTGCATCTATCATATCATATTCTGCTTCCATCTCTGCGTCCCCGCACATCAGGAAGGACGTTTCTCCATATTCAATTCTAATGCCTATGCTATAGTTATTAAGATTATCGCCATAATCATAGCTGCATGGTGCAACAATGGTAATCAGCGCCTCTCCCAGCTTGTAGGTGTCACCCGCCCTGGGATTGACTGGCTCTGTCTTCTTAACCTCAAGTGCTGCTGTCATATTGGCATAATTCACCGAATCCGTTGTTACATCCGGCATCATAAAGGTCTGAATATCATAATTAAGAATTATGCTGTCCATACCTCCAATGTGGTCCTCATGGGGATGGGTTGCAACTGCATACTTAAGCCTGGTAACGCCTGCGTCATCCAGATATTGGCAAAGCTGCTCTGCCGTAGAATTACCGCCTGCATCTATCAGCATATATTCATCATCACAGCTTACCAGCATGCAGTCTGCCTGGCCCACATCAATATACTGTACCTCCAGTATTTTACTTAGTTCCTGATGAGCTCCTGCACTTTTCTCTGGATTCCAGTGCTCTAATCCATATATGGTCGCAGCTCCAATTATGATTCCCATAGCTGCAAGTAAAATAATATGAAACACGCTGCGTCCTGACTTCATATAATCATCCTTTCTGACATAACGAAAGAAGCCGTAAACAAACGTTTACGACTTCTCATCTGTAGTGCAGTCGGCGGGACTTGAACCCGCACCCAAGCAATATGGACTAGATCCTTAGTCTAGCGCGTATGCCAATTCCGCCACGACTGCTCATGTGCTGTCGCATGTATCTCAGCGACGAATTGAATAATATCATACTGAAAATAAAAAATCAACCCCTAAAATGAAAATTTTTTAAATTTTTCAAAAAAATTATACAATTTACAACAAAAATCCCCTGAAAGCCTTATTAATAAAGCATCTCAGGGGATTATAGCCAGTGCAGTTGATGGGACTTGAACCCACGTTTTATATCGCAAACGCCCTTATTTTCTAGGGTTTCTGGACACTTCGGATAAAAGTGTAATCAAAAGTGTAATCAAAATTACTTTGCCAGTGCGATTCTTAACTGTTCTATTGTCTGTTCTTCATTTTTTCTGTTGAAGCAATAATTACTAAGTGTAGTACGTTCATCTTCATGTCCAACCTGTTCGCAGATAAAATTAAGATTTAATCCACCATCAATCAATGTAGATATATAGGTTTTTCTTACCTTATGTGGACTTCTCCTTAATATTCCAAGGCTGTCACACATCCTATAAAACATTCTATCTACAGTTGCCTGTGATGGGATTTGTCCCTTTTTATCAATGAATAGATATTCCTGAGACTTATTACCACACTGCCAATAAAAAGCTTTAATCTTATTGATTACAGTCTTAACATCCGGTGTAATCTTCACTTTTCTTGGCTCCGCGTTAAGCTTAAGCTTGTCAACAACTTCATATCTTGATGTATCCCATTTACCATCATCCCCCATAACAGCTTGTCTGCCATACATTTGATGTACCAATATATAATTCTTATGCACATCCTCAAATTTTAATGCAGCCAGTTCACCAAGCCTCATTCCTGTAAGGAAAAACAATGGAATCATTAAATATAAAATGTTATTGTTGGTCCTATACTTAGTAAATGCTAAATCTGTTAATAGCAGTTCCTCTTCTTTGGTAAATACTTGGGTTTCATCATCAGGCTTAACAGTTTTTTTGAACAACTGTGTTTTGAATTTAATCTTAATTAACCAATAATAGGTTTGATATAATTTCCCTATAGTTGAAGAAAGTGATAATGTATGCTTTCTCGCTGTTGATGTATGACTAGAATATGATTTTAAACTATTATTTACTGCCTTGCTTGCAGCTCCTACTTTAGTTCCATTTGAAGCTAAATCAGCAAGTGCATTGGTTAGTTTAGTAACATTGTCAGATACAGTAGGAGCTGTGCTTAATGTTGTCATTAAGTTATTTATAGCTGTTGCAAGTAATGGCATATTAGTTATGGCTCTCTGAACCATAACTCCACCAAGCTTGCTGACGCTCTTTGCAACTTCCGCAAACTGCAATGCGTTCTGGCTTACACTTCCAATGGTATTAAGGGATTTCGTCAACATGGTAATTGCGCTTGATGAATTGTACATCTGAGCGGTATTCATTGACGATAAACTCATGATGTTCTTAGTCAGTCTAGTAAAATCAGCAGTCTTAACATTGGACAGCATACCCGCAGCCTCAGCAAACTTCTTAATTCCACCTGCAAGTCCAGACAATCCACTTGCATTGACATTATTTAATGAGCCGGACACCTGATTCAATTTGCCAATCAGCTTATCTAACTGCGCATTAGCCTGTTGTGCTTGCGCCTTAACTGATACTTCTAAGCTATCTATCTCATTTGCCATCCAACGTCACTCCTTTTTCATGGATTTGTACTGACGCTCAATGGCATTCTGACAATAAAATAGCACCTATCTCATTAACTTAGATAGATGCTAAAATCTTTTAACTCTTTTTTATTATTCTTCATCATACATTATGCTCATAATACTTCGCTTGTATGACTCTGTCTTAGGATAAACTCCCATTGATAATGCTTCTGCATTTGTAAACATTGATTTCTTTTCTTTCTTCTGTTTTTTCGACCCAAATATAGGCATTGATGGCTTCATATACTCCGTATAATTAAATCCACAATACGGGCATATCTTATAATTCAATGAAACTTTTTTGCCACAACCCATACAATGTTTTGTTGGAGCCTAAACTGTACCCCAAGTCAAGGACACAATAGAATAGAGTTCCTACCTAAGTGTT
>CAYTWF010000039.1:0-30129 GCA_964441705.1 uncultured Butyrivibrio sp. | reverse complement strand
TTCCCTTGAACATTTTGCTCTCATCAAGGAAATCATAGAGAATCTTAGCCTTCTTCTCATTGTATTCCTTCATAGCTGCAAGTCCGCCCATCTTCTTAATCCACTTGAATACTTTACCACATATGTAAATTCCATATGCTGGTGGAGTATTGTAAAGAGAATCATTGTCTGCATGTATTTTATATTTTAACATGGTAGGTGTTCCAGGAAGAGTATCCTCTGTGATAAGGTCTTCTCTGATAATAACTATAACAACACCTGCCGGTCCTACGTTCTTCTGAACTCCGCCATAGATTACACCATATTTGGTAACATCTACCGGTTCAGAAAGAAAGCATGATGAAATATCTGCTACAAGAGTATGACCCTTGGTATCAGGTAATGTCTTATACTTGGTTCCGTAGATTGTGTTGTTTTCACAAATATACACGTAATCACAGTCATCAGGGATATCAAGATTGGAGCAGTCAGGTATGTAGCTGAAGGTCTTATCGGCTGATGATGCAAGTTCAATTGCTTCGCCGTAAATCTTAGCCTCCTGATATGCTTTCTTAGCCCACTGGCCTGTAATTACATAGCCTGCTTTCTTATTCTTCATAAGATTCATAGGGATCATGGCGAACTGCTGTGATGCGCCTCCCTGTAAGAAAAGAACCTTGTAGTTATCCGGAATGTTCATGATTTCCCTTAAATCAGCTTCTGCCTCTTTAATGATGTTGTCATAAACCTTGGACCTGTGGCTCATTTCCATAACTGACATGCCGCTGCCTCTGTAGTCGAGCATCTCGTCTGCAGCTTCCTGAAGTACCTCTACCGGTAGCATCGCAGGACCTGCTGAAAAATTAAATATTCTTCCCACTTTAATGTGCCTCCTGAAAATATTATACAGCCTTACGCTTTAGTTAGTTAAACCGCAAAACTATATAGGCTCAATTCTACGTCAAAAAACGCGGTTCGTCAATAAGAATAAAGTCATATGAATAATATTACTGTCTGATCAGATTGCCCTTTTCCATATAGAACACCTCATCACACAGCATCTCAATATCCTCTCTGGAATGTGATGCAATGAGAATCATTTTATTCTCCTTTTTCTGGCGAAACAGCAGCTCCCTTAACCACTGTATTCCATCCTCATCAAGTCCATTGGTGGGTTCATCAAGAATTAGTATCTCCGGCTTCTCCATAACAGCCTGTGCAATAGCCAGTCTCTGTTTCATTCCCAGGCTGTACTTGCCAACATGCTTTTTCATGTGTGGGTCAAGTCCCGCCTCCTCTATCGCATGAACAATATCCTCTTTGCCAATCGTATTATGTATTCCCGCCAGAAGCTTAAGATTGTCCAGACCATTATAATAAGAAAAAAATCCTGGCTCCTCTATCAGAATTCCTGCATCAGGAAGAAAATCCATATCCCTGCCTATTTTTTTACCATTAATGGTGATTGCTCCCTCTGTAGGGTGCATAAAGCCGCATATACACTTCATCAGCACAGTTTTGCCTGAACCATTGCGTCCCCTCAGACCATATATTCTTCCACTTTCCATTTCAAAGCTGATATTATTCAGCAGTCTCGCTTTTCTTATCTGTAACGATACATTATCTACTACAAGCTTCTGCATATGTTCCTCCTCTTCATTCCAATGATGGATATAATAACTGCCAGTATGATTGTTACCGCAAAATATATGTAGGAATACGCCATGGGTACCAGTGCTTTTCTTTCAAATGCCCCATAGTGCCCTGAAACTGTGGCATTAACTGATGGAAACAGAAACTGTACCCGAAGACCAAGAAGTCTCATGGCTGTACCTGCTCCTATCAGACCAATACACAACGCAAAGGAAAGATACCTTCTGCCATATATTTTACCGCACATAAGAATTACACTGTATAGAACCATTGATAATACTGACAGCGTAACTGTATATATGACCGCAAAGGCCGGCGTCATCTGATTATATATATCCGCTGATAACAGGTCTGTTACCATAGAACCTGCCTTGTCAGGAAAGTACAGGTAATACTGTGTAATTACATTGCTCCAGCTGTTGCTCATGGAAACATGTCCAATTGATGATATAATAGACGATACTAATAGTCCAAGAATAATCGTAAGGCTGCACATAATACAGGTCATCAACTGGCACATAATCCACTTAATTTTACCCATCCTGTAGACGGACCACATATAGCTGCCCTCCATAACAGGAAAATCCGCCATCATAACCAGAAAAAATACAGGTGCAATCAGCATTACTACATAGGAATTGCACAATGCAACAAATGGTTCAAACAGCTGAAGCGGCTGCCCCATATCAGCTGCATGTTCACACAGATTTTTGCCAACCACCTCTCTGGCAAAGAAAATAAGAAGCAGAAGGACAACAATTCTTGGATTGCCAAGCCATCTTTTATACTCAGCGTAAGCTACTCTTATACATGCTTTCATTATGCCTTCACCCCACAATCCACAGACCTGCCAATTCTGGCCCTGAAAATCACTATTGCCAGTATCCACATTAATACCATTATTCCCAGATTACCTGCAAATACCTTCATATTAATCCAGTAGGCTGTATAGCTTTGCCATGCTCCATAGTCACATATTAATGAAAAGACCTTTTCCGGAATTCTGCCATCCGTATATCCCATAACAATTCCTGCAAAAAATGAATATTGGGCATATCCAATAAAAAATGGAATACATACGCATAGATATATGCTTGAGCTGAATGCTGAAAAGGCGAAGCCTACTGCTCCACATACGCATCCATAGAAAAACATACCACTGATATGAAGTAAATATACTGCCTTGGCACCAAGAGCCTTGTATATTCCCATAACCTCTCCGCTGGAATTTCGGGAATAATTGTCCAGCCAGTATCCATAGTCCTGAGACTGGCTTATATCCGGAAAGCATATGATAACAACTACCATAAACAATGACGCTGCCAGTGCAAATGCCAGACCGCTTACAACCATTGCCGCCACAGCCTTTGACAAGGTAAAACAGGTTTTGCCATTTCTAAAAACAATGTATCTTTTGGCATTATTCCTGCTTTCCTGGCAAAAGGTACCAGTAAAGCTTAATGCTGCAAAGGCTGTTCCATACATGGCAAGTCCTGACTGCGTTGCAATACGAAAAACACCCTGGGCACTTAACTGATTATCCAGAAATGTACTGTGATTCAGTTGAAGCAGCACATTTATAACACTATAGGACTTGCCACTGTCATCCTGATATATTCCATATGTAAAAAGAATCAGTAAAATCAATGCTACTGAAAGCCAGAATCCACCGCTTTTCAGCATTTTACGAAGTTCCAGCCCTACGCTTCTGAAAAAATCTCCACCTCTCATATATCTACCTCTCCACTCTTATCCCTCTTGTATCTCCTGTCTGTATATCCACATATACCTTCAAATCACTTAAGTCACTATTATTAGTCAATGAAAAATACCAGTACGGTATTATCCTTATTCCACCGTTTTCATCATTCTGACTGAATAGTCTGTATTCAATGCCAACATTATTGACAGTAAATGTAGCTCCTGCTGTCAGATAATTGGATACATTGTTAAGAACTGTTTCAAATGGTACTATATCGGTTATTGATTCCACAGTAGTTACATCATAATAGTTGTTAATAATTCCTACAGAGATATCAACATCATTACTCTCTATCATATAATCCTCTGCCATTATTGATGTCTCATTAGTTGACATTCCGCTTACAGAAGAACCGTTTTCCATAATTCTGAACGGTATCCCCTGATATGAAAAGGTTCTGATTGCATGATACGCATAGATTTCCTTGCCTGGCACCTTGCATACATCAATAAACAACACCTTATGCTTAACCGAATTATCCTCCCCGTTTAACGGGTACATATTGTTAAGATATTCTTCAATTTCCCTTCGTCCCTCATCTACTGTTTTCTCGCCATCCAACAGCATATATGAATCCGACAGGTCATCATTAATGCAGTCATAGGTCTTAATATGTTCAAAGATACTTGGTGCACCAAAATAATATGAAGGCTCTTCCGAAAATGAATCTATTACTCCCTTAGAGACATACAGGCACGCCGGAACCATTTCAACACTCTGAGACTCCTCTGGATTCCTATATAAAAGTAACGGACACGAATTATACGAATCTATCGAATCAATAAGGTCATAGTAATTTGTAGTTTCATCTAGCATATCACTCTCATCAATTATATATACATAATTTAAATCAATATCATCATTTCCTAAAAGTCTTTTGAACATATCAACTGTAATATTAACGTTGTCTACTGTGGCGTCTTCGAGTTTTAAAGTACGAATCTCCAACTCAACAACTTCCAATGTACTTTCTTCTGGAAAGTCCACCTTGTCACACTGAAATTCCAGATTACTGTACTTACTGTTTACCGCCTTATCCATTTCAGTCTGAATGCTTTGTCGTATAGTATCAATATTTTCTTTAATTACATCCTTTTTGCGACAACCGCTTAGCAGAAATAATATGCATAACAAAAAGATTATTTTTTTCTTCATATTGTTTTTCTCCTTTTCATTATTTATCTTCAACTGCAATACAGGTCATGCCTCTTCCCACCTTTCCCTTCTTATTTAGAATTCAATTAATCCCACGAAATACCCCTATATGCATTTAAGGTTAATCGGTAAACCTTTCCTGCAAAAAAAATACAACCAATGTATTTTCTTCTATCAAATCCTATACATTGATTGTATCACATTGTATTCTGTATTGCAACCTTATTTTCGTAATTGTTTCGTACCAAATAATATCATGAAAAAATCTCAGTCAGCGTATATCTCTGTGTCTAAATTCTCTCATCACCATAATACCAGCTGCCACTGCTGCCGTTATTTCTGCCACCGGAAATGCTATCCACACGCCTGTCATTCCCATGAATCTTGAAGCGGCATATGCCAGCGGCAGGGTTATAACCAGCTGCCTGAGAAGTGTTATAATAAGGCTGGACAGTCCCTTACCCACCGCTTCAAATTCTGCTGCCGCAATTATCCCCACAACTGATGGAATAAAGCTGATGCATATGATTCTCAGCATTTGACTGCCCTGGGCAAGCTGCTGAGGTTTTGCATTAAATATACGCAGAAAGGGCTGTGGAACTGCAAGAAAAAGAATTGTTCCGACAAGCATAATTACCCCCGCAATTACCATGGCGGTTCTAAAGGCCTGTTTTTCCCTTTTGAAATTACCGGCGCCATAATTATACCCAATAACAGGTCTTAATCCCTGCACAAGCCCACTGGACGGCATATATACAAAGGTCTGCAGCTTATAATACATACCAAAAACAGCAACGCCCATATCAGACAGATTCTTGAGTATTGAATTAAGTCCTGATACAAGTATTGACGGCAGTGCCATTACAAGCATTGAAGGCAGGCCGACCTGATATATTCTTCCAGCTGTTGCCACAATAGCACTTCCTCTTGATATTTTTCCTGCCTTAAGCGTACTTTTTCCCATAGCGAAAAGAATTACAGCTCCTGCACAGGAGGTCATCTGTCCTATAACAGTTGCAATAGCAGCTCCTGCAACACCCAGCTGTGGAAATGGACCAATTCCAAATATCAGCAGAGGGTCAAGAATAATGTTTACAATACAGCCTGCAGCCTGCAGCGACATGGATATAACCATTTTGCCGGTTGCCTGAAATATTTTTTCCAATGTTATATGCATGTTCTGTCCGAAGGAAAAGATAATTACTATAAGTCCATAGCTCATGCACTGTCGTACAACGGTCTGTGAGTCTGTGAACATATTAACAAACGGTCTGAGAAACAGCACTCCAAGAATAAGAATAATTACATAATGCAGTACACTCATGCACATTCCAATTGTACATGCCCGATATGCCTTGTCCTTTTCTCCAGCCCCAAGCACTCTTGATATATAAGAGCCCAGTCCAACGCCAAGTCCCACTGCAACTGACATAAGAATATTCTGAATTGGATATAATATTGACACAGCTGAGAAAGCATCCTGTCCTATTCTTGATACGAACAGACTGTCAATAATATTATACAGTGACTGTATCAGCATTGATATCATTGATGGCAGTGCCATTGATATTACCAGTCTTGATATTTTCGTTGTTCCCATGTCCATTTTTTTCATACATGCACCTCACAAAAAAAGACTATACACCTAAGCCGTTTTGTAATCAGAAAACAGCAAAAATGTATAGTCAAAATAATTAACCTTCTATATAATTGTGGCTAATAGCCGAAAGCTACTTTATCACAGGATTGATTGGCTGTCAAGCCTAAATGGATGGTTCATCAACCTCTCTGAAATCCGTTGCAGCTGTGGCTGCGGCTTCGCCCTTATCAGGCTCCTCTGTGGCCGCCGGTTCATCTGGCTTGTTAACCTTTTTATTAATAATATGTCCAAGGTCTATTCCTGTTGAACCCTTAAGTCCCTCTGTAACCTGAGATACCGTTGTCATTATGTCCTGTACAAGTCTTGAGGAATTGCCCTCTCCATACATTACAATGCTGTCAACATTAGCAAGTGGTGCTGCTGCATTCTTAACAATCTCCGGCAGTGCCTGAAAGTACATTTCCTTAATTGATGCATCAGTCATTTTAGCCTGTGCCTCCGCCTTCTTCTCAATACCTTCGGCCTCGGCAATTGCTTTTGCCTTAATAGCCTCAGCTTCTGCAAGACCCTTTGCGCGAATACCTTCAGCCTCCTGCTCCTTTGCATATCTGTCAGCCTCTGCCTGAGCCTTCTTAGCCTCAGCATCCTGCTGCATCTCATATCTCTTGGCCTCGGCCTCCTTCTGTCTCTCGTAAAGCTCAGCATCAGCCTTCTGCTGTCTCGCAAATCTTTCAGCCTCAGCCTGTTTCTTAACCTCAGCGTCAAGAGTCTGTTCCTTAATACGAACCTCTCTTTCCTTTAACTGAATTTCTTTTTCCTGTTTGGCAAGGTTGGCATCAGCGGTGGTAATTTCGATTGTCTTACGCTGTTCCTCCTCCTGAATCTTGTAGGCAGCGTCAGCAGATGCTTTTTTCACATCTGATTCCTGCTTAAGCTCAGCTTCTTTTATTGCAAGCTCATTCTTTCTCTGAGCAATCTGTGTCTGGGAATCAACCTCAGCATCATTGGCTTCCTTAGCTGCATTAGCCTTTGCTTTTGCAATCTCCTTTTCGGCCTCTGCTCTTGAGATAGCAGCATCCTTCTGAATCTTAACAATATTATCAACACCAAGGTTTTCAATTACACCTGAATCGTCTACGAAATTCTGTACATTAAAAGATACAATATCCAGTCCCATGGCTCCAAGGTCAGGTTCTGCATTCTGCTTAACAAGCTCTGCAAACTTCTGTCTGTCAGACACCATCTCCTGCAGCTGCATCTTTCCTACGATTTCTCGCATATTACCTTCAAGCACTTCTCTTGCCACCTGTGCTATGTAGTCAACCTTCTTATTAAGAAAGTTCTGTGCTGCCAGCTTAAGGCGGTCCGGGTTGTCACTAATCTTAACATTAACTGCAGCGTCTACATTGATATTAATATAATCTGCTGTAGGAACTGCACTGGATGTTTTAACATCAATTGGAATAAGCTGAAGATTAAGTGCATCCTTCTTCTCAAGAAATGGAATCTTGATTCCGGCCTTGCCAATAAGTACCTTAGGCTTTCTTCTGATACCGGAAATAATAAATGCGGTGTCTGGAGACGCTTTAACATAGCCTGACAGAATAATTGCCAGAATTATTACAACAACTCCTGCGATAATTGAGATTTGGATAACGTTCATATTGTCCCTCCTGTAAATTGTTTTAATTACAGTATATATTATATGGAACAGTTTGGAAAGAAATATTTTTTAACTGGTATGGTCAAATTTTCCATATCTGGTTCTTTTTATAAGACCAGTATAATGCTACTATAATGTCAGTCTTCCGGAAGAAAATAGTGGCCACGCTAAATTCACACATATGGAGATGAAACTATGAATACAACCAAAAAATTATGTTTAGCCGCAGTATTTACCGCAATCGTATGCGTCGTAACCAGATTTATCCAGATACCAATACCTCTTGGTTATTTTAACATCGGCAACTGTATAATCATGACCTTCTGCTACCTTCTGCCTTGTCCTTACGGCATTGTAATTGGCAGCGTGGGCTCCGCTCTTGCTGACCTGCTCTCCTTCCCGGAATGGGCAGTGCCAACCCTTATAATTAAAGCACTTATGCCGCTTTTATTCTATGGACTTGTTAAAATACCTCTATCCAGAAAATATCTGGTAACTGTAATTGCAGGTATTGTAAGCATGCTTATTCCTTTTGCAGGATATACCTTCGCAGGAATGCTCTTATATGGAAGTGTTGCCGCCGGTCTTTCACAGGTTCCGGGACTTGCACTTGAATATGTGGCTAACTGTATTTTATTTGCCATTCTCATACTGGCCGTTGAGAAATCCGGAGTCAAAAAAATAATTCAACAGGAATGATACAATGAATCTAACTGACCATAACAGACAGAACAAAATAGCAGTCATTAATGACTTTACAGGCTTTGGCAGATGCTCAGTTGCCGTTGCACTCCCCATCATCTCACAGATGAGGGTGCAGTGCTGCCCGCTGCCTACCTCAATTTTCTCCAACCATACAGGCTTTAAGGAGTTTTATTTCGACGATTATACCAGACACATGCAGGATTACATTGATAAGTGGAAGGTTCTGGACCTCCACTTCAATGGAATCCTTTCCGGCTTTCTGGGTTCAGTAGAGCAGATAGAAATTGTACGCAGATTTATCAGGGATTTTGGAGATGACACTACCAAAGTAATCATTGACCCTGTAATGGGTGATAATGGTAAACCATATCCAACCTACACTGCCGCAATGTGTGAGGCTATGAAGGAGCTTGTAAAATCTGCAGATATCCTTACACCTAATCTGACAGAAGCATGTATACTTACTAATACCCCATATACGCCTGATTCTTTTACCCTTAAGGATTATTACCAGCTGGCTGCACACCTGTCCTCCACCGGTGCCTCAAGAATAGTAATTACCGGTATTGCAATGGGTGACTATATAGGTAATATCATATATGAAAAAGGCAGCAAGCCCCATGTACTTCGTCAGCGTCGTGTAGGACATGAGCGCTCCGGAACAGGTGATGTTTTTGCCTCAATCATTGCTGCAGATGCTGTCCACAATACAGACTTTGTTGCCTCTGTGCGCAAGGCCTCTGGCTTTGTTAAAAAATGCATTGCTGTTACTGAAAAATTTGACATACCACCTACTGATGGTGTATGTTTTGAAGAAATATTACACAATCTTAAATAAAAGGAGATTTTACTATGACAATCTTATATAAAGTACACAACAACCTGTACGTTAACCTTACCAACAAATGTCCTTGTGCCTGCACCTTCTGTCTTCGCCAGACAAGGGACCATATGGATGATTCCGGCAGTCTGTGGCTGGAGCACGAGCCAACTGTGGAGGAGGCTATTGCTGATTTCAGTAATTTTAACATGGATGAATATGATGAGGTGGTATTCTGCGGCTTTGGTGAACCAACTGAGAGAATTGATGACCTTCTTAAGGTCGCAGGCTTCGTCAAGGACACCTATGGCAAAAAAACGAGAATTAATACTAACGGGCTTGGAAATCTTGTGAATGGCCGTGATATCACGCCAGAACTTAAGGGACTTATTGATACTGTTTCAATTAGTCTTAACACTCCCAATAAGGACAGATTTTTTGAGCTGACAAGAAGCAAGTTTGGAATAGAGTCATTTGATGCAATGATTAGCTTCGCCAAAGAAGCAACCCAGTACGTTCCCAATGTTGTAATGACTACCGTTGCAACTACTATTACCAAAGAGGAAGAAAAGGAATGTCAGGCTATATGTGACAGCATAGGTGTAAAATACAGAATAAGACCTTGGGAAGATTAGATTATTACAGCTTATATATCATTAAATGCCACCACGTAAATTATCTACACGGTGGCATTTGTAATTATTTTATGAAGCTAAGCTGTCTAAAAGCTTCTGCTTGGTATCAAATACTGATAATGCAGTACCTGTTGCTGTACCTGTTACATAATAGGTACCTGCTGCAAGATTATCAATATCATTAAACTGTCCTGAACTGTTAATAATCAGGTGTGTAACATATTCTGAACGAATTGTATACTCCAGCTTCCACCAATGTGCACCTTCAGTACCACTTACATCTGTAAATGCCTGACCCGGCCATGAGCCTATAAGGTTGTTAGGTGTTCCCCAGATATATCCGTTAACCGAACTCCAGCCAAGCTGGTCATAATAGTATACTGTAACTGTACCACTGTTATCAATTCCCAGTGCTGTCTCTGCTTCTGCCGCAGTAGTATAGCTATTCTCTGTTGTAAAGAATACATTAGTTGGACTTGATACTGTAAATTCTACTGATTCCTCAGTAGCTCCATCTGTAAATGTAATCTGCAAATCAGCCGCTGCCTTCTGAGGCACTTCAATTGACCACCAGTCATTCAGCCCCTCTGTCATTACCTTAGGATAATCTGCAATCTGAGTTCCTCCCTTGGTTACAGAAGCATATACCTCTTCCCAGCCTTCGCTGTTAAGGAAGCTTACAGTTGTTGTTGCATAGTAGTAATCCATGAGCTCTTCCTTAGATGCGAACTGATTACCATCATTAGCAGAGCTGAATCTATGGGTAATGTCCTTAAGCTGTAATGTTGCCGCCTGAGAGCCATTGCCACCATCATTGAAGATAATGTTAAGATTCATTGAAGGAGTATCCTCAATTACAATCTTCCACCAGCCATCTCCAACATCCTCTGCTGTCTTGCCAGGCCATGCACCAAAGGTGCTTGAACCCCAGGTGTATGCACTTACAGTTGCCCAGTTGCTGCTGTTATAGAAGTAAGCAACAATTGTTCCAGGAAGCATGTCAACATCTGTCATTGCTTCTATTTTACCTGTATAGGCATTACCATTCTCATTAGTAAAATACACATCTGTATCATTAGCCACAACAAAATCTGCTGACTGGCTTCCATTGTTGTTATTATTAAAAATAACGTGGAGCAGATTGGAAGCAGGCTTAGGAATATCAATTGTCCACCAGCCGTCACCATCATTCTTCATAACAGGTCCTGGCCAGTTTCCAAATACATTACCGCCATCTTCTCCTAGATATGCATGTGCTGCAACTGTATCCCAGCTGCCACTGTTGAAGAAATGAACTGTTGTTTTCTCAATTCCAATAGCAGTGTCTGCTGCATCCAAGGTGGTATATGAATTATCTGCTGCAAAATATCTTCCTGCGCTTGTAACAGAATATTCTACCTCTGTACCTGTTCCATTAGCAAATACTACCTTGTCAGATACAGGAATTGTTGCTCTGAACCATCCATAACGTTCTGCTGTTGCTGCATTGCCATTAGCAAGTACGTAAGCCCAGCTGTCTGCATTATAGAAATGTACTGTCATATAGCTGATATCTGCTTTTCTGCTGAGAACAACTACAGATTTTGCAGGGAGTACACCGCTGATAACTCCATTGGATACTGTAAATATTGAATTATCATCTGTCATATTAACGTATGTTCCAGCCTCAAGATTAGATGCTGCATCAAGAATATATGCGCTCTCACTTCCGTTAACAATAACAACACCCTTGTTACCTCTTTCAATCATAAGAACAGTAGCATCACCATTAGGATTAACAAGCTTCTCTTCCTCGCCAACCATTTCCTGACGGAACTTGTTAACTGCAACTACTTCGTCATCAAAATATGTAGCATTACCTGTTTCACCAATTGCATTGGTACCATATGGCTTACTTGAGCTGCTGTTTAATGGTCTGTTAAAGAATAAAGGAGTTCCATTCTCTCTTGCACCAATAACAGCCCATCCAAGAATAATATCCTGATCTGTAAGCTCATTGTATGTATTATCATTATAATAATTATCATGTGATTCAACCCATGTTACAAGGTGTGATATATCTGCTGTATCACCTACTCCATAATCAGAGATATTGCTTACAAGGTAATTACTGTTAATAACAGCTGTTCTTATGGTTCCACCATAATTACTTGCTGTTGTTGCTCCAAGCTCTTCTATATACTGAGCAAGAACCTCATTATTACCACCCTGGAGAACCTCTCCATAGTTGAATATGTTAACTGCATTGTCTATATCTGTTGTAACTCTTTCCCAGAAGTTATTAACTACTCCATCTGGTTTAGGGTCTGTTGAAAGACCAATATGCTTAGCTGAGTCATATCTGAATCCATCTGCACCATCAGCTATACACTGATTAAGGAAATTAATGAAATAATCCTGATATGCTTCATTCTCAGTATCAAGGTCTGGAAGACCACCTATCTGATATCTTGTACACTCAAGACGGTCTGAATAATTCTGTGAATCAGTCTTACCTGTATCTGCATGGAACATTACATCAAGTCCGCCACATGCATCAATAAGTGTCTGTGAAACCTGTGACATTGAAGGTGTTGTATGGTTAGGTACTACGTCTACAATAACCTTAACGCCATTTGCTTCTGCTGCTGCACACATTGTCTTAAATTCAGCCTCAGTTCCCAGCTGATAGTTACCAATTGTAAAATCAGTCGGCTGATAATGATAATACCAGTTAGCCATTGTTGTAAGGTCTGGCTTGGTATCAAGACATTTCTGAATTGGAGATGTCTGTACTGCTGTGTAGCCTGCATCTGCAATCTTTTCAATGTTCTCTGTTATTGTATCAAAGGACCAGCAGAATGCCTGTAGAACAGCACCTTCCTGTATGTATTCATATGAGCCATCTGCAACCACAACAGGCTCTGTAGGTGCCTCTGTTGGAGCTTCTGTTGGTGCCTGGGTTGGTGCCTGTGTTGGTGCTTGTGTTGGTGCCTGGGTTGGTGCCTGTGTTGGCTTTTGGGCTGGTGCCTGTGTAGAGGTCTGACCTGGAGCCTGTGTCTGAGCCTGTCCATTTCCACTGCCACCGCCATTCTCATTACTTGCGGCTGTCTCCTCTTCCTTAGAAGCCTCTGTAGAAGGTTCTGTTGGTGCCTCTGTTGGGCTCTCCTTAGTTGTCTCCTTCTCGTCTTTAGATTCGTCCTCTCCCGAAGTCGGATCTGTCTGTGAATCAACAAGCTGGTCTGTTGTTTCTTCAACAGATGGCTTGTTATCAATGCCATTGGCTTTTTTGTTTCTTGTTGCTACCAAAATACCGGTGACAACAAGGGCAATTACTACAACCGCGCCTATTATGCCGGCAATCAGCTGTTTTGTTTTAATTTTCCCTTTCACATTGTTACCTCTCTTTCTTATATAGTGCGTTTATCGTTTAACTTTAATATTATGGTAATTTCTGAAAATGGCAGTATTTTAATAGCCAAGTCAGATTACATCAGTTCAATTAAACTTTTGTTCATCCAATTTGGTTAAAAATAAACCACAATATTGAGTTAACCGCTTCACTTGTGAACATTATATAATATAGTCGAGTGGATGTCAATAAATATAGTCAATATATACAAGTGTTTCTTATACAAGATATGATATATGCATATATACTCCATGGTATATGTATATATCATTTAGTCCCATGCAGACTCCATGGGACTGATAATATTATCGCGAATATTCGCTGAATCTCCATGAGATATCAGCTTGGCATCATATATTTTTGTCTGAGCCGGATAGGTTTCCATAACATCAGATATATATACCCTTAGTGCATCACCATCCTGATATACTGACAAAATTTCTCTGGAATCCGTATCCGTAATAATTACGGGCTCATTATTATTAATTACAATATACCAGTTATTACCTGATACAACATATATGCACTCAGTCCAGTGTCCGCTCTCTATAAGTGCATCTGTTGGGCTTTGGGTTGGTGTACCTGTCTGTGACTGCGTCACCACCTCAGGTATAATAGTCTGAGGTCCCTGTCCGTTGTGTCCGATATGTCTGATTCCAATAATACCCGCTGCTATAACAACAATTGCTGCAACAGCCGTCGCACCAGAAAAAATCATTCTGCGGACATTCTTATGCCTTACTGTATTAGACTGTACATATTCCATATATTCTTCAATATATTTATCATCAATTTCCTGAACTATATCTTCTATCATATGCTTATCTCCTCCCTGACCAGTCTGTCACGAAGTTCACCCCTAAGTCTCCACAATATATTTTTAATGCTTCCCTTAGAGTGTCCTGTTCTTGCTGCTATATTACCTATGGTTTCATTAGCCCAGTATCTTCCTATAAATATCATTCTTTTATCCTTGTCCAGCTCCTGAAGAAAAGAATTAATCACGCCGTTAATTACATGCCTGTTAACTAATCCAGTATCAAAAGAACCTGTCCCTGCCGCAATTGAGTTTTCCAGCTCCTGCTGTATTTTTTCAGTCTTTCTCTGCTGTCTTGCATAGGTTCTAAGTCTGTGCATAGCGTGGTTTCGTGATATTTTGCACAAATAACCATTCAGATATTCCGGTTCGTCCGGAGGTATGTGATTCCACGCTGTAAGATATGTATCATTTTCACATTCCAATGCATCCTCCCTGTCATATATTACTGCAAGAGCTGCATTGTATACACAGCTGCCATAGCGTTTTTTGGTTGCCGCTATGGCGCTCTCATTTCTTAGCTTATACATATTAATTATTTCCTGGTCCCTCATTACCGCACTCCATTTTCTCAGTAGCCCATTTGGGTTAATTGGGCAACTGCCTCCTTATCCAGATTGTCTTCTGTTCCATTTTCAAGCAAAACATAGTCTATTACCTTTGTCTGGGCCGGATAGGTTTCTCTAATCTCAATCGCATGCAGCTCCACATAATCTCCGTTATTCAGATTATCAAAAGCATTTCCATTGCCTGTATTGTTATATACACAATATGCTTCACCGGAATTTAGCACCAGCGGACTTCCATTATCGCCTCTGTAAAAATAACCGCATATTCTCATAAACGCTTCTCCTGTAGGTTTTAGAACCAAAACATCATCTGCAGTTGTTTCCGATTCAGCTCCGGCTCCTGCCTGATTAGCTCTGGTACAGCCACAGAATAATAAAAGAACTATCCAGCACGCTATTAATAATTTTTTGCCCATATACATTGTCTCCTTTCGCCTTATATAATATAGTTCCCGGATTAACGTATATGGTCACAAATTATTTTACAATTGGATAGTCCTCTCTAATTCACGCTCATTCTAATGAAATACACCGTCCCATTACTGCCGGTAATTGAACCGCTTTGCATTGAGTACCCATAATTTACTTCATCATACCATTTTTTTATTGACGCAGCTGCCGAATCATAATTAACCTGCGCCCCTGAAAATATCATGCAATACATGCCACCTGCCTGCATGGCATTAACATGCTGCTCATATTCTGACTGGGAATAGACATAATATACGGCATATCCCTGCGCAGCATACAAGTCCGCCTGCGTTCTGACAGCATCGGTAAGTCTGAAGGCTTCGTAATCACTATTGTATATATACCCATCAGTGTTATATATCGCAGGATATCCGGTTGCAGGATAATTACCATATCCCATGGATGAGTCCGACCTGTCATGTATTATATAAAAGTCAGATACATTATTATTGAAAAAAGAGCCCACTGAATTAATAAAATCTGCCGAAGACGTCACTACAGCATAATTAATTCCCTTAGCACTGACCTGAGCTGTAATCTGCTTCAGATTATCAGCCTTGGCAGCTGAAAGTACCCAGTCATGATACTGGGTTGAGGTGCTTGTGCCAACCTCCGAGCTAATTGTATGGTCCTGCTTAATCACAACGGTTGGAACAAGAAAATAAGTATACTGCATATTTTCTCCATCAGGATAATCACTTGAACCACTCCCATTGTACAAAGGGTCATCCCAGGTAACATCAATGTGATACCAGGCTCCGTCAAGCTGTATTGCATTCCACTCATGACCTGTCCCATTACCATATCCCGTTACAAGTACACACGGTATTCCAAGTGTATCCATGAACAGCTTAAAGGTCTCAGAATACCCTGTACATACAGCAATATGATTAAACAATGTATTATATATTCCTCTTGCATTTAGCGAGGTATCATAATAGATATTTTTCACAAGATAATCATGTACAGCCTTTATTTTCTCCAATGTATCCATACCAGGCGTTACTATTTGACCAATTATCTCATTAACTCTGCCCTGTTCACTGGTGGTAGCAGGTGTTTCATTACCTTTGGCATCATTGGATATATCTGAATTATTGCCTGCAGGTGGCAGTGAGCTGTCCACAAGTGCCGTAGTTTCCATTGTGTTCTCTACCGGCCTATCTGACACAGCCTCGGAGTCCCCCTCTGATTCAGTCTCACTGCCTGACTGCGCTGTAGTACTGTTAGTATCAGTGTTGGATGGTATTATTAAATCCTCATTTAATAATGATACGGTTTCTTTTTCCGGTTCATTTCTCTGTGGGTGTATATTTTTACAGGCAAAAAGACCAATTATAATCATTGTAATTGTAATCATAACAGCATTAATAATAATTGACTTTTTACTCATAAGCTTTTACCCCATTTCCATTAAGCACCTTACCGTTTTCCAGACTGTAAGTCGGCTTATTACACAAAATCCCCATCAGACTATGTAATATACAGCAAATGTCTGACAGGGATGCTAATCTATATCTCGTCAAAAGTATCAGTTAATGGCTTGCCTGGTGATACCATAGGCATTACCTTGTCATCTTTTTCTATCTGACAGTCAATAACACAAGGAATATTAAGCTCAATTGCCTCTCTTAATGCAGGCTCAAGCTCCTCCTTACAGGTTACACGATATGCCTTGGCTCCCATAGCCTCTGCAAGCTTAACATAATCAACCTGGTCATCAAGAACAGTGTAGGAATAACGCTGACCATAATACAGGGTCTGCCACTGACGAACCATTCCAAGTACATGGTTATTAATAATAACTTCTATAATTGGAATGTTGTATCTTGTAGCTGTTGCAAGCTCATTCATGTTCATTCTGAAGCATCCATCTCCTGTAACATTAATTACGGTCTTATCCTTACGCCCCATTTTGGCTCCGATACATGCGCCAAGTCCGTAGCCCATTGTTCCAAGCCCGCCTGATGTAAGGAAGGTTCTTGGTTCACTAAAGCGATAGTACTGAGCCGTCCACATCTGGTGCTGTCCTACCTCTGTTGTAATAATGGCATCTCCATTGGTTACATTATATATCGTCTCTACAACATATGGGCCTGTAAGAATATCCTTATTATATTTAAGAGGATACTGTTTCTTCATCTCCATAATGTGAGCCATCCACTCAGGATGGGACTGCTTATCAAGGTTCTCGTTAACTGCCTTAAGCACCTCTTTGATATCTCCAATTATGCATGCATCTACACGAATATTTTTGTTAATCTCTGCTGGGTCAACATCAAATTGAAGTATTCTGGCATTCTCTGCAAAATGCCTTGTATCTCCGGTTACACGGTCTGAGAATCTGGCACCAATCACAACAAGGAGATCACACTCCATAACTCCAAAATTAGAGGTTTTGGTTCCATGCATACCAAGCATTCCTGTATATTCAGGCTTTCTTCCATCAAATGCGCCCTTTCCCATAAGAGAATCTGTTACAGGTGCATTAACCTTTTCAACGAACTCTGCAAGCTCGCTGCTGGCACCTGAAATCACAGCGCCTCCACCCACAAAAATATATGGCTTTGTGGATTTTTTTATCATATCAACTGCCGTCTCAACTGCCTCAGGTGTTATATGCTCTCTTTTGCGCATAACCTCAACGGGTGCTGTCTTAGTATATTCAGCCAGCTGTGCCGTAACATCCTTTGGTATATCCACAAGTACTGGACCCGGACGTCCTGTTCTTGCAATCCGGAAAGCATCTCTAATCGTGGCTGCAAGCTGATTAACATCCTTGACAATGTAATTGTGTTTGGTAATTGGGAGTGTTACACCTGCAATATCAATCTCCTGAAAGCTGTCCTTACCTAAAAGAGGTACTCCAACATTACAGGTTATGGCTACAACGGGAACTGAATCCATATAAGCAGTTGCTATACCTGTAACAAGATTGGTGGCTCCCGGTCCGGAGGTTGCAAAGCATACGCCCACCTTACCTGTTGCTCTTGCATATCCATCAGCTGCATGGGATGCTCCCTGCTCATGTGATGTAAGAATATGCTTTATCTCATCTGAGTGTTTATAAAGTTCGTCATACACGTTAAGAATTGCTCCGCCCGGGTATCCAAATACGGTATCAACACCCTGCTCTTTAAGACATTCTATAATTATCTGTGAACCTGTTAACTGCATTTTATCTATCTCCAATAACTTTTATTTGATGCCTGTAGGTATCTCAAGTACCGCACCCTTGTCTGCTGATGTCACCATCTGAGCGTATCTTGCAAGATAGCCACGAGTTACCTTTGGCTCTCTAGGCTGCCATTTGGCTTTTCTTGCCTTAAGAACTTCATCTGTAACATTAACATTAATCTTATTAGCTGGAATATCAATCTTAATAATATCTCCCTCTTCAATTAATGCAATAGGTCCGCCAACTGCCGCCTCTGGTGATACGTGTCCGATTGAAGCTCCTCTGGATGCTCCGGAAAAACGTCCGTCTGTAATAAGAGCTACACTTGAGCCAAGACCCATACCTGCAATTGCAGATGTAGGGTTAAGCATCTCTCTCATACCTGGTCCGCCCTTAGGTCCCTCGTATCTGATTACAACAACATCACCTGATACAATCTTACCTCCCTTAATTGCAGCAATTGCATCCTCTTCACAATCAAATACTCTTGCAGGGCCTTCATGAACAAGCATCTCTGGAACTACTGCTGAACGTTTAACAACACATGAATCAGGAGCAATGTTACCACGAAGTACTGCTATTCCACCAGTTACGCTATATGGATTATCAATTGTTCTGATAATCTCAGTATCTTTAATCGTACAATTACTGATATTTTCTCCAACGGTCTTGCCTGTTGCTGTAATCAGGTCAGTATGAAGAAGATTTTTCTTAGTAAGTTCGTTCATTACAGCATATATTCCACCTGCCTCATTCAGCTCTTCCATATAATGATGTCCGGCTGGTGCAAGGTGACAGAGATTAGGGGTTTTTCCGCTTATCTCATTAGCCATATCAAGATTGATTGTTACCCCTGCTTCCTTAGCTATTGCAGGAAGGTGAAGCATCGTATTAGTTGAACATCCAAGTGCCATATCTACTGTAAGCGCATTCTCAAATGCCTTGTCTGTCATTATATCAAGTGGTCTTATATTTCTCTCAAATAATTCCATTACCTTCATGCCGGCATGCTTGGCAAGCTTAATTCTATCTGAATATACTGCCGGAATTGTGCCATTGCCCTGAAGTCCCATACCAATTGCCTCTGTCAGACAGTTCATGGAATTGGCTGTATACATTCCTGAACATGAACCGCAGGTTGGACAAGCCTTATTCTCATACTCATCCAGCTCTTCTTCTGTTATCTTGCCTGCTGAATATGCTCCAACTGCCTCAAACATACTTGAAAGTGAGGTTTTACAACCCTTAACATGACCTGCAAGCATTGGTCCTCCACTAACAAATACTGTCGGAACGTTAATCCTTGCGGCTGCCATAAGAAGTCCCGGTACATTCTTGTCACAGTTAGGTACCATAACAAGTGCATCAAACTGGTGTGCTGTTGCAAGGCATTCTGTTGAATCAGCAATAAGGTCTCTTGTTACAAGAGAATATTTCATTCCCACATGACCCATTGCAATACCATCACATACTGCTATTGCAGGAACTACAACCGGTGTTCCACCTGCCATAGCAACCCCCAGCTTAACTGCTTCTACTATTTTATCAAGGTTCATATGTCCCGGAATAATCTCACTCTGGGAGCTTACGATACCTACTAAAGGCTTAGCCATCTCCTCCTTGGTAAAACCAAGGGCATTGAATAAAGACCTGTGTGGAGCCTGCTGTGCTCCTGATTTAACTGCATCACTTTTCATATCATCACCTATATCCTTTCAGCGATTAAATCGCCCATCTCACTTGTTCCAACCAGCTTCATGCCTTCTGACATGATATCTGTTGTTCTGTAGCCTTCACTAAGAACCTTCTGTACTGCTGCTTCAATAGCCGCTGCCGCCTCATCAAGGTCAAGTGAATATCTAAGCATCATTGCTGCTGACAAAATAGTTGCAATTGGATTAGCAATATTTTTGCCTGCAATATCAGGTGCTGAGCCATGTGATGGCTCATACAGTCCAAGCTTGGTCTTGCCAAGACTTGCGCTTGACAGCATTCCAATTGAACCTGTAATCATGCTTGCTTCATCTGATAGAATATCACCAAACATATTCTCTGTAAGAATCACATCGAACTGTCCCGGATTCATAACCAGCTGCATTGCACAGTTATCAACCAGCATATCCGTATATGTAACCTCAGGATAATCAGCTGCAACCTCCTTGACAACCTTTCTCCAAAGTCTTGAGGAATCAAGTACATTAGCCTTATCAATGCTTGTAACAATCCTGCGTCTCTTCATTGCAATCTCAAAAGCCTTAATTGCAATTCTTCTAATCTCATTCTCATTATATGTAAGGGTATCAGTTGCAGTAAGCACTCCATCAACCTCTTCTGTATGTCTCTCGCCAAAGTACAGACCACCAGTAAGCTCTCTCATTATTACCATATCAAAGCCGTCGCCAATAATCTCACTTTTAAGTGGACATGCATCCTTAAGCTCATTATAAAGATATGCTGGTCTCATGTTAACAAACAGCTCCAAATCCTTACGTATCTTAAGCAGTCCTGCCTCAGGTCTGAGATTAGGTGCAACATCATACCATCTGGAATTACCCACATTACCACCAACTGCTCCCAGCAGAACTGCATCTCCTGCCTTAGCAACTGCAACAGCCTCATCTGTAAGTGGTACTCCACAGGCATCAATTGAGCATCCTCCCATTAATATCTTAGTATAGTCAAGGCTGTATCCAAATTTCTCTCCTGCTGCATCAAGAACCTTCATAGCCTCATCAACTATTTCAGGACCAATTCCATCTCCTGGAATAACTGTAATTGTGTAATTGTTCATGTTATCTACCTCATCAGATTATTAAGTCCTATGGCGAACTGAGCTTCATCATAAGCCTATTATTAAAATTTTATATCATATACGCCGAAAAAACAAGGGTAACTAAAGTTAAAAGACATTTCTTCCTGTATTTTACGGCTTTCTGCAATTATACAGAATTTTTGCCAAATAAAGAATGATGTCTTTTAATCAATTTTCTTGATATATTTTATTCTATAAGTGAAAGCATGCACTGATTTCTTCTCTGGTCATTGACCTGTAATTCCCTTTTTCAAGGGTTTCATCCAGCATAAGTCCGCCAATTTTAACTCTTTTTAAATACACTACTCTATGCCCCTCAGACATAAGCATTCTCTTAACCTGATGCTTACGTCCTTCATATATAGTCAGGTATCCGGCAGTAACAATTGGGTCATATATGGAATTATCCTCCTTTACGCCAGCATTATACCGTCTGGTAATCTCACTGTAGCTGCCGGTATCAAGCAGCTCCAGCAATGCCTCCGAGGTAGCCTTCTCACCCTGATTAATCACAACACCGCTTTCAATTCTACAAGCCTCTTCCGGTGTAATCCTTCCCTTGGCAAGGAAAAAATACTTCTTGCTCACATGCTTGTCAGGATACATAAGCTGGTGGTTAAATTCACCATCATTGGTTATCAGAAGCAGCCCTTCCGTATCCTTGTCCAGGCGGCCTACAGGAAAAAGTCCTGACATATCCAGTCCCTTTAGATATTCAAATATTGTCTTTGCATTGTCATCACAGCGTGCTGTAACGCAGCCCATGGGCTTATTAAACATATAGTATTCACAACCTCTGTAGGTTAATGGCTGACCATCACAGCATACCTTGTCGACTGCCTCATCGATTTCATCATAAGCAGCCAGTGAAGAATCTCCATTAACAGTGATTCTTCCATCATTAATAAGTCCTCTGACGTATTTTTTGCAGCCCGCACCTGAAAGTGCCAGATATCTGTCAAGTCTCATTCTTAACTCCCTATTTTTTTATATATAATTTCATTCAGCTATGATTATTATTTATCCATTCTGAATATACAATCTCGAGTTTATTAAAATCATTGCACCTTTTCCCAAGTGATGTGCTGTCACCATATTTTATTCGATGCTTATAAAGAGTTCTTGCATTTTTACGAATTTTTTCTTGTATTACCTTAACAATTCTATATTCCGCCTGAAGAAGAGCTTTATACTTTGGATTTTTTTCAGACGAAATATCAATATATGAATATTCCCTTTGTGGTACTGGAAACATATTATTGAGATTAATTACTGCATAATTTTTTATTTTAATAAAATCCAGCGTTTCTTGCATTTTGTTATGTTTTTCCTTAAAAGATGATAATGGAGCAAAGTAATCCTTTTCATTTACATGTAAAATAACACCTATGTATTTTCTAGAATTTTGCTGTCCCTTCTGGCTATTATGAAAAAGATGTGGTGCATAAGGAATAAGAAAATCAACATACTTTTCGTTTACTTCATAAAATTTTATATTGTCCATTTTTAGCTCCTATGTATAAATATAGCAGGGATAAGTACCGGACTCATCCCTGCTGTTACATTCGCATTTAAGAGTAGCGAAACACTCAGCTTTAACTTTCTTGAGTATGGACCAAGAGAAATCCACTTAGTAACTGTCTCATTTAAGGGCTGAGATACACCCACTGTTACTTCTATTATTAGTATATGCAATTTTCTACAAAAAATCAATATAATTCAAAAACATTTTTCTGCCACCACCGACATCTTAATTTGTATGACTGTGTCCATACCATACAAAATACAATGCTGCTCCAACTACAATAAAAACAGCCCCTGCCATCAAAGATACCGGCAGGCTTATCTGTGCGATTTTGCCAAATACTACATTGGTTCCCACGCCAATGCAGTCTGTGATGACCATATACACGCTAAGTTCTGTAGCCCTGTCGCCTGACACCACAATCTCATTCTGCTGTTTCATATATAATGGTCCAAGCATTGACGCACCAAGTCTTAATAATGCAATACCCGCTATGGAAATAACTGCCACATGGGTAAATGACATAACCATGCACGAAGCAGCCGTTACTGCAAAAATAATTATTGCAAAGGTCTTTTCCCCAATTCGCGTAGTAAGCTTTGCTGAAAATACCCCAAGCATTCCAATAAGCACAACTGCTATGTAAATATAGCCCATATACCCATCTGCAATCCCGCTTCTTGTATACTGCAGCTGATTAAGAAATACAGTTACAGTCTGGTGCACCTCTGAAAACAAAGCAATACCTATAAGCATAAGAAAAACGTATTTATCTTTTATGATTCTTTTAAGAATTCTGAAAAATTCCTTAAAGGCTCCTTTTTCCCTCTGTGCTGCTGGTGCCTTAACCTCCTTGAGAAAAAATGCCAAAACAAATGCTGCTGTATAGCTGAAAACTGTAAGCAAACCGGAAAGTCTGTAATTATCTCTGATAAACAGCGAATATACCCCTGCTGCTACAACCATTCCCGCTTCTCCAAGATTCACATATATTCCAAATACCTTCTGTGACTGCTCGTCTCCACTTGACAGGTACAGCACACTTTCATCAACTCCTGAAAAGCCTGCAAATACAACCGCCAAAAGTATTGTATTCTTTCAACAAGGAACATTCCAAATCCGTCAGCTCTCCAAAATACAAGCTTGGACACAACATATACTCCACAGCAGATAAGCAGTGTCTTCTTATAGCCTATTTTATCAGCTGCAATTCCCCATGGTACCTCAAGAACCATGCTAAGCACCATTGAAATACTTTCTATAATTGTTATCTGAAAAATCGAAATTCCCGCAGCCTGTCGGTACAAGGTTGCAATAGGTGCATAAAATACCATTCCCTGCAGCAGCGAAATGGCACACATTATAATTATGTTACGTTTTATTTTCATAAAAAAATTATCCTCTCTTCATATATAACACAACTAATCCCTGACATCCGTCCGGGATTAAAATAAAACTATGTTGTGTTATATACTAGATTGGATAATTCATATTAATATTCCTGTCTACGCTTCACTTACTATCTGATATACATCTATCTTGAACTGGTCACTTGCTGGAAGGCCAATGAACTTACATCCATATGTAGTAGCCTCACCTGACCCGTCATTCTCCATACGAACAATCTCAATAACTGCGTCAAAGGTCTCTTTGGTCCACAGAATAACCTGAGCGTCATAAAAAGAATTAAGTGGAAGAAGCTCTTCTGTTCTAAAAGCCATTCCTCCCTTGGAAATATTAACTACTTCAACCTCAAACTCATCCTCCTTGAGATTATAAGCAGCTGCCTTACTGTTCTTGATGGACTGAAGCTTAATTGAAGCATTAATCCCCATTCTTCTCGCCCATCTTTTCTCGCCATTACCATCCATAGCATAACCTCCTAAAAGTCTTCATACAACCTTGCAGTCTGCCAAAGCTAGTCCTGCTTAATAAACATTGCATCTCCAAAGCTGAAGAATCTGTATCTCTCCTTAACGGCTTCCTCATAAGCATGCATTATATTATCCTTACCTGCCAATGCTGACACAAGCATTACAAGTGTTGATTCCGGCAGATGAAAATTGGTAATCAGGCAGTCTATAGCCTTGAATCTGTATCCCGGATAAATAAAAATATCAGTGTTGCCACTTTTCTCAGGTATTGTACCATCCTCAAGTGCTGCAGATTCCAAAGTTCTGCAGCTTGTAGTTCCAACTGCAATAACTCTTCCGCCATTACGTCTGGCAGCATTAATCTTGTCTGCCTCTTCCTGCTCAATACAATAATATTCTGAATGCATATGATGTTCTTGAATATTCTGAACCTTAACAGGTCTGAATGTTCCAAGACCAACATGCAGTGTTACGCTTGCAATAGTGATACCCTTCTCCTTAATTCTCTCAAGAAGTTCCCTGGTAAAATGCAGTCCCGCTGTCGGTGCTGCTGCCGAGCCCTCATGTCTGGCATATACCGTCTGGTATCTGTTCTTGTCCTGCAGCTTATGTGTTATATAAGGTGGCAGCGGCATCTGTCCCAGCTTATCAAGTATCTCCTCAAAAATACCTTCATAGTGAAACTGAATAAGTCTGTTGCCATCATCAATAACCTCAGTAATCTCACCCTTAAGTGTTCCCTCACCAAAGTCTATAACCGTACCCGGCCTGCATTTCTTGCCTGGCTTAACAAGGCATTCCCAGATATCGTTAACCTTTCTTTTAAGTAAAAGAACCTCTATTGCTGCTCCAGTTCCTTCCTTAACGCCCATAAGTCTTGCAGGTATTACTTTGGTATCATTAATTACGAGGCAATCCCCCGGATTAAGATAATCTATAATATCCTTAAAAACCTTATGCTCAATTGCACCTGTATTCTTATCAAGAACAAGCAGTCTTGATGACGACCTGTCCTCAAGTGGGTCCTGAGCAATAAGCTCCTTAGGGAGATAATAATCAAATTCTTTTAAATCCAATATTGTCACCTTTTCTATAAGTAATTCATTTCTATACAATGATTATCGTATAATTTTACTGTATTTGAAATAGGATATAATGACTAGATAAGGAGGTCATATTTTAGTCGCTGATTACTTAATTGCTATGAATTTATCAGCTGTTCCTGCGCACCTTTTATATAAGGCAGATGTCAAAACTCGCACTACGTGCTCAAACAGTTGACATCTGCCTTATTGGTGCTGGGAACACCTGATAATTCATTACGCAATCAACTAAAATTGCGCTAAAATATGACCTTCCTTCGGTAATGTGCGGCCATTCCCATAGAAGATAATTGGATTTAAGATTTTTTATTGATTTGCTTATGAATTAGTAATATGCATTTAAGCACAGATAAGCCACATGTCAACTGTCTGAGCGCTATGCGCGAGTTTTGACATGTGGCTTATATAAAAAGTGCTTAAATCATATTACGTAAATTCACTGCAAATCGATAATAAGAGCAAATCCAATTACCTTCTGCTTATCTTCTCAGTTCGGCTCCAAGTCCTGCAAGCTCGCCAAGTATCTTATCCATTGTTTCATTAATTTCAGTATCTGCAAGTGTTCTGTCCTTTGCTCTGAATACTAATGAGAATGCTACTGATTTTTTGCCCTCTCCAACCTGCTCACCCTCGTAGATATCGAAGAGTTCACAGCTTTCAAGGAGCTTGCCGCCCTTTTTCATAATGGCATGCTCAAGGGTTCCAATCATAACAGTCTTATCAACTACCATACTGATATCTCTTGTAGAAGCAGGGAATTTGGCAATGCCTTCATACTTCTTAACAAATGTTGCTTTTTCAACAATATATGGCATATCAATAACTGCAACATATACTCTTTCACCAATGCTGTAATTATCAGCAACCTGTGGATGAATCTCCCCAAGGTAACCAACAACCTCTCCCTGATATACGATGTCTGCTTTTCTTCCCGGATGAAGATATGGACGGTCACAATCCGGATTGTAATCAATCTTACCATCAAGTCCTTCTTTTGTGAAAAGCTCTTCAACCACACCCTTCATTGTGAAAAAGTCGCCTTCTCCATACATACCAAGTGTAAGCTGGGTTCTCTCATCAGGAAGCTCTGTAAGAGGGAGTGCCTTTGGAATGTAGATGTTACCAATTTCGTATAATCTGACATTCTTATTTTTTCTATTATAGTTAGTAGATAATGAAGAAAGCATACCGTTAAGCGGCTGTGTCTTCATTATACTGAAATCCTGTCCCAGTGGGTTAGAAATTGTAATGCATTTCCTAAGGTCTGAATCCTCCGGAATAAGGAGCTTATCAAATACCTTAGGGCTCTCGAAGGAGTAATTCATGCTCTGTGAAAATCCGCAGAACTGTGCTACCTCTCTGGCCATCTCCTCAACTCTAAGTTTCATTGTAAGTGAGCCGAAGGTTGATGCACCTGAAGGAAGGGTTGTAGGAATCTTGTCATATCCGTAGAATCTTGCTACCTCCTCAGCCATATCACAGGCTCTTAAAAGGTCCTGTCTGAATGAAGGAATATGAATCATATTCTCTTTTTCATCAACTACAAGGTCAATCTTTCTGAAGAATGTAAGCATCTCCTCGCTGGATACGTCTGTTCCAAGAAGCTTATTGTATTTATCCGGCTCAAAAGGAATAACCTTTTCGGCTGGTGGATTAGGGAATACATCAACCATTCCGCCAACAACCTCACCTGCACCAAGCTCTTCAATAAGCTGGCAGGCTCTGTTAATTGCAGCTTCTGCGTTGTACGGGTCAAGTCCCTTTTCAAACTTACCTGAAGCATCAGTTCTAAGACCAATTCTTTTGCCTGATAATCTGATGTTGGTTCCGTCAAAGCAGGCAGCCTCAAATACCATTGTCTTAACATTATCAGTAATCTTAGAATTCTCGCCACCCATGATTCCGGCGATGCCAACTGGCTTCTCGCCATCACAAATCATAAGGACCTGAGAATCAAGCTTTCTCTCCTGCTCATCAAGTGTCTCAAATACTTCACCATCATTAGCTCTTCTGACAATAATTTTCTGACCGGCAATTGTATCGTAGTCATAGGCATGCATTGGCTGACCATATTCTTCCATAACGTAGTTGGTAATATCAACAATGTTGTTAATAGGTCTGATTCCGCTGGCAGCAAGTCTTCTCTGCATCCACTCCGGTGATGGAGCAAGCTTGATGTTCTTAACCATTCTTGCACAGTAACGTGGGCAAAGGTCAGCATCCTTTACTTCTACCTTAAGCATTGTATTAATATCTTCGTCGTTACCAGTCTTAGTTACAACTGGTGGAACAAAAGGCTTTCTAAAGGTTGCAGCCGCTTCTCTGGCAATTCCAAGAATACTGTAGCAGTCAACTCTGTTAGATGTAATCTCATATTCAAATACCACATCATGAAGTCCAAGAGCCTCAACAGCATCAGCGCCAACTACTGCGTCAGCACCCATGTCATAAAGTCCCTCCTCAGGTGCATCAGGATAAAAATCTCTGGATGAACCAAGCTCTTCAATTGAGCACATCATTCCGTCTGAAGGAACGCCTCTTAGCTTTCCCTTCTTAATCTTAATTCCACCTGGAGTCTTAGAACCGTCATGTCCTCCGGCAACTCTGCCTCCGTCAAGACATACTGGAGTCTTCATTCCTTCGTAAGCGTTAGGAGCACCTGTAACAATCTGAATCATTCCAGTTCCAATGTCTACCTGACAGATAACAAGCTTATCTGCATCAGGGTGTCTCTCTATTTTTTTAATCTGACCAACGACAATTTTGTCAAGGTCAGCATCAAGGCATTCATAGCTTTCTACCTTTGTTCCTGTAAGTGTCATTGCATCAGTATATTCCTGTGCAGAACAGTCAAGTTCAGGAACATATGCTTTAATCCAAGATAATGCTGTATTCATTAATATATTTCCTTCCTTTCTGTTATTTAGAACTGATTGAGAAATCTTGCATCATTCTCATAGAAAAGTCTCATATCGTCAATTTCATATTTTAACAATGCGATTCTTTCAAGTCCTACACCAAATGCAAAGCCTGTATATTCCTCTGGGTCAATTCCACTCATCTCAAGTACGTGAGGATGAACCATACCACAGCCAAGAATCTCTATCCATCCAGAGTTCTTACAGAAACGGCAGCCCTTACCACCACATTTGAAGCAGGATACATCCATCTCAGCACTTGGCTCTGTAAATGGGAAGTGATGAGGTCTGAATTTAACCTTCGTATCCTTGCCAAATAATTCTTTTGCAAAAACATCCAGCGTTCCCTTAAGGTCAGCGAATGTTATATTTTTGTCAATTACAAGTCCCTCAACCTGATGGAAGGATGGTGAATGTGTTGCATCCACCTCATCTGAACGAAATACTCTGCCAGGTGAAATCATTCTAAGAGGAACCTTGCCCTTCTCCATCTCATGAACCTGTACTGAAGAGGTCTGTGTTCTAAGCAAAATATTGCTGTTAACATAGAATGTATCCTGCTCATCCTTAGCCGGATGATTGGCAGGAATGTTAAGAGCCTCAAAGTTGTAATAATCATATTCAACCTCTGGACCCTCTACTACCTCATATCCCATTCCAACGAATATTCTTTCAACCTCTTCAAGAGCAACTGTATTAGGATGTGCATGACCTACAACATTCTTTTTAGCCGGAAGTGTAACGTCAATAACCTCTTTCTTAAGCTTTGCCTCTCTTGCAGCTGATGCAAGCTTATTCTTAATCTCCTCAAGCTTGGCTTCAATAGCTGTTCTTGTATCATTAACCATTGCGCCAACCTTAGGACGTTCTTCTGCGGATACTTCTTTCATTCCTTTTAATACTTCTGTAAGTTCACCCTTCTTACCAAGGTAGGCAACTCGAATATCATTGAGTTTGTCAAGATTGTCTGACTCTGCAATCTTAGCAAGAGCCTGTTCTCTAATAGCTTGTAGCTTCTCTTTCATAATTTCTTCCTTTCTCATTACTTAATAGATATGGAATGCAGTACTTTTACATAAAAAAAGACCCCATCCCAACAAAGGGACGAGGTCATATAATCGCGGTACCACCCTAATTCCGATAAAAAATCTTACCGGCACTCTAACTGCGTAACGTGCATATACGTCATTCTCTAATCACGATAATCATTTTCAAAAATGCAGCTCCAACATGAACTTCGCTTACCAAGTTGAACTTAAAAGGGCTTACAGCCGGTGACCCCTTCTCTCTGAAAGAATTCTTAGCAGCTACTATGTGTCTTCATAGCCTTTAATATTATAAATATGTCTGTATTCTATCACAATAAAAAACTTTGTCAAGCATTAATTACGCTGTATAGCTGTCTATAGCCTCCTGAATTCGGTCCTTGACCAGCTGGGCAAACTCCCGTCTTTAGAAGTTAGCACCATATTCTTTAGGAGCAAATTTCATATTAATTT
>CAYTWF010000038.1:0-30721 GCA_964441705.1 uncultured Butyrivibrio sp. | reverse complement strand
TTCAAGTTCAATACTGCTGAATTAAGTCCAATTGGTGCTTAATCAGCAGACACTACTTTAGAGCCAGGTAAAATCTATGGATTTCTGGGCCCAAACGGCGCAGGAAAATCAACAACAATGAATATTATGACTGGTTATATCGGAGCAACAAGTGGTGATGTAATTATCAATGGACACAATATTCTGGAGGAACCGGAGGAGGCTAAAATATGTATTGGCTATCTGCCGGAGATACCGCCTTTATATATGGACATGACTGTTAACGAGTATCTTCACTATGCTGCCAGACTTAAAAAAATCCCACAGAAGGAAATTGAAAGTGATATTGAGGATGCAAAAAATCTTACAAGAGTAAAGGATGTTGAGTGCAGACTTATAAAAAATCTGTCAAAGGGATATAGACAAAGAGTTGGACTTGCATATGCTGTTCTTGGCTTTCCGGAGATAATTATTCTGGATGAACCAACGGTAGGACTTGACCCTAAGCAGATTATAGAGATAAGAGATTTGATTAAAACCCTTTCTGAAACACATACAGTTATTTTAAGCTCACATATACTTTCCGAGGTAAGCGCAGTATGTGATTATGTACTGATTATTTCCCATGGAAAGCTGGTTGCCAGTGATACTATTGATAATCTCTACAGATACAAAGGCGAGACAAGTGAGCTGGAGATTAAGATAAAGTGCGACGAGGAAGAGCTTCGTAACGCAATTGCAGGTATTGACGGTGTGACAGACGTACAGTGTGAAATGGATGCGGAATTTACTAAGGCTCTTGTTACATATGATGACAGTGATGAGACGTTATCAAAGGTATTTAAGGCTCTTGCCAATACCTCCAGACCTGTGTACGACATGCATAAGATAACCAAATCCCTTGAGGAGCTGTTTCTTGAGCTTACGGGTGATGATGTTAAGGAGGATGGAAAATAATGGGTGCAATATATGAAAAAGAATTTAAATCATATTTTAATTCGGTGCTGGGATATGCTTATTGTGCAGTAATGATTATTTTTATTGGAATATATTTTCTTGCAAATAATCTTATAAGTGGATATCCATATTTCTCCTATGCAATAAGGAATGCAGCAACCGTTATGATGTTTGTTATGCCAATAATTACAATGCGTTCCTTTGCAGAGGAAAATAAAAACAAAACGGACCAGATGCTGTTGACCTCGCCAGTGAAAATCTGGCAGATTGTATTGGGAAAGTTTCTGGCGATGGCTACCGTGTATGCAATACCATTGCTGGTGTCATGCCTTTGTCCATTGTTCATTAAGCTTAAGGGAACCTATTCATATATGAAGGTGGATTATCTGACAATTCTATATCTGTTCCTGTATGGACTTGTATTTATTGCCATAGGTATGTTCATATCTTCATTAACTGAGAATATGATTATTGCCGCAGTTGCCTCATTTGCAGTGGTTTTCCTGATGATTATGTGGTCTAATCTTGTAAGCCTTATACCATCCTCGGCAATGGCATCATTAATTGGATTATTAATAATTCTGGTACTGTTGTGTATTCTTATATATGCAATGACTAAAAATGCAATGGCAACGGGCATAGTGGGAGCGGCAGGCTTTATTGTACTTATGATTACATATTTTGTTAATTCTACAGCAATAATGAACTTTATGCCTGATATGCTTAGCTGCCTGGATTTATCAACGCCTTTTAATAATGTGGCATATTACAATATTTTTGACGTAGGCGGACTTGTAATGTATCTGTCAGGAATATTTATTTTCCTTATGTTTACCGTTCAGGTAATCAATAAGAGAAGATGGAATTAGGAGGTGCCATGATGTCAAAAACAAAGAATGCAAAATTTAAGAATATGTTGAATTCAGCACAGTTTAAAAAGGGCTCTTATTCATCTGTAATTATAGTAATTATAGTGGCTATAGTTGTAGCTTTGAATTTTCTGGTTCAGAAGCTGCCCACCAGTGCAAAAAATATAGATATAAGTGATACAAAAATATATTCAATTGGAGCTGTAACAGAGGGCGTACTGGAGAGTCTAAACCATGATGTTAATATTATTGTGGTTGCAGAAGAAGATGCCATTGATACAAGAATTGATAATTTCATCAATCTTTATGCCGACAAATCGAAACACATAACTGTTACGCACAAGGACCCGGCTCTTTATCCATCAGTTCTCACAGATTATGATATATCCAAAAATACAGTTGTGATTACCTGTCCGGATACGGATAAAACTGAGACTGTTGCATTTACGGATATTATTCAGTATGACCAGAGCTATTACTATTATTATGGACAGCAGGTAGAGTCAGCCTTTGACGGAGAAGGTCAGCTTACATCTGCAATTGATTATGTTGCAAGTGACAGTAATAAAACATTATATACACTTGCAGGACATGGTGAAGCAGAACTTGGCACCAATATTTCAGAGTCAATTGACAAATCTAATTTTACTGTAGCCGAGCTTAATCTTTTGACTGCGGCTGATGGAATTCCAGAGGATTGTTCAATGATTATTATTAATCAGCCGACTAAGGATTTGGCAGATGATGAATTAAATTCGCTTCAGGAGTATATGAACAAGGGCGGTAATATTCTGCTTTTGCTTGCAGATACCTCTGATGAGCTTGGCAATGTTAACAGCCTTATGGAAGGCTATGGAATTAAGGCAGATGACGGATACATTGGAGACAGCACAAGATATAATTCCTATGACCAAAGCTATTTTTCATGCTTCCCTAAGTACAGCACCGGAGATATTACGGGTAGTCTTAATGACAGCAGCGATTTATCACTTGTACAGAATTCAGTGGGGCTTATCGTTACAGATACTGAAAATGTATCAGTTGATAAATTCCTGACAACCTCTGAGGGCGGACTTAAATACGTTTCAGGTGCAACAGATTACGAGACAGGAACCTACACATATGCTGCAGCTGCAACTGTTACAATCCCGGCAGAGTCTGATGATGAAGAGAATATAACAGCTCACCTTACTGTATACGGCTGTCCGTCAATTATAGATGATGATATTATTTCGCATTACTCAGGAACTGCAAATACAGATATTTTTATTAATTCAATAACAGCAGATTTTGAGGATGTTAACAATATCTCCATTGACTCTGTAAGCCTTGCAATGTCATATAATACCTTTACTAATACCAAACCGGTATCCATCTTTTTTATAGGAGTAATTCCTGTTGTACTTATTGCTGCCGGATTTGTGAGATGGCTTAGAAGAAGGAAGCTGTAGGAGGTCAGTATGAAAAAACAATATGTAACAATTCTTGTGCTTGCTGCACTGCTGACTGCTGTAATTGCAGGCAATCGTGTGATAAGCTGCGTAGCTGATAAAAAACAGGCTGAGAGAGAATCACAGTCGGAGGCTGAATCCCTTGCCAATACAATTCATGTTACAACCATTGAAAATGTTGACAGAATGACAATTGGTGAGTTCTCTTTTGAAAAGAATGGGGATGAATGGACATATCTGGGAGACAGCTCTTTTCCACTTGACAGCAGTATAGTTGATTCTATATATGATGAACTGGCAACGCTTACAAGTTCACGTAAGCTGGTGGATGGTGACGAGCCTGCTGCATATGGACTTGAGGAACCGGCTTATACCGCCATACTTGAGAATGCGGCAGGAGATACGCAGACAATTAAGGTGGGTAATGCAATTGACAGCGAATACTACGTAATGACAGACGGGGAGGATACAGTGTATACGGCAGCACTTTCTACTTTGTCAAAATGGTCAGATGATATTCTTACCTATGCTGCAATTGAGGATACAGCAAGCCTGTGGAAGGACAATCCGATTAGTATTGCACTTTCATCTTCGGATGATGATGTTATTCTTAATAAGGCTTCAGATGACAATTGGACTGTATCAATCAATGGAGGTGACGCCTACGATTGTGAGAACAGCACCCAGATTAGTACAACTCTGTCAGATATTGAGCTAACCTATACGTCATGTCTTGGTTACAATGTGGCCAGGGAGGATTACGGCAGGTACGGATTGGATAAACCTTTATATACGTTAACGGTTAATTATCAGGATGGTGATGAAAAGGAGTGTGCTATTACGTATTATGTAGGCAGTCTGGATTCAGAGAACAGCACCTATGCGGTTATGTCATCTAACTCTGACGAGGTATATTCTGTTGCGAAGACGTCAATTGACAATTTTGCAACAATATTATCCTATGATTATCTGGAAGAATCCTGACAGCTACTCACAGACCGCAGTGGTCATTCGTCAGCAGTGATACTAAAAGGATGCCTGAATTAATAGGGGGCAGGCGTTGGAAGCAAAACTCGCCTGCTCCCGCGGCGCTTCGCCATTGAGTATTGGATGAGTTTTGGAACAGGGGCGTTGCCCCTTAAAGGAATAGCATTATGCATTTTGTACATGCGAGCATGTAAAATGCATAATGGCTATTCCTTTTGCGTTCCAAAACAATATAGGTTGCGAATGGCTTGCTTGCGGCAGCCTGGCTCAGACAGGTTGCTTCCAATGCCTATATTAATTCAGATACCCTTTAAGTATCGCTATGCTGACTTCTGAAAGCTGCGGGCTGTGGGTGGCTGTCAGGTCTATGTGGGGCGGAACGGAAGAGTGTGAATGTGGAATCGCATTAAGTTTTGGAACAGTGGCGTTGCACCTTAAAGGAATAGCATTATGCATTTTGTACATGCGAGCATGCAAAATGCATAACGGCTATTCCTTTTTCGTTCCAAAACAATATACGTTATGGATGGCTTGCTTGCGGCAGCTTGGCTCAGACAGGTTGCTTCCAATGCCTATATTAATTCAGATACACTTTAAGTATCGCTATGCTGACTTCTGAAAGCTGCGGGCTGCGGGTGGCTGTCAGGTCTATGTGGGACGGAACGGAAGGCTGTGGTAGTAGACTGGACAACGAGTTTTGGAACAGGTGCTTTGCACCTTAAAGGAATAGCTATTATGCATTTTGTACATGCGAGCATGCGAAATGCATAACGGCTATTCCTTTTACGTTCCAAAACAATATAGGTTACGAATGGCTTGCTTGCGGCAGCCTGGCTCAGACAGGTTAACAGCATGTGTTGTTGGTGATATTCTTTTGTGTTATAATAACGATTAAGTTAATGACAATTTTTTGAGGTGGATAATGTATAAAATATTGGTTGTGGAAGATGATGAGGGCTTGAGAAATCAGGTTGTGGATGTACTTAGATATAATAATTACGAGGTCAATGCAATTAATGAGTTTACTCATGTTCTGGAAAATGTAGAGGAGTATAAGCCAGACCTTATCATACTTGATATTAATCTTCCGGGGCTTGATGGTAATTTTTACTGCCACGCAATTAGGAAAAAACACAGCACTCCAATTATTATGACAACTGCAAGAAACAGCGATTCAGACCAGATACTTAGTATGGAGCTGGGGAGTGATGACTATATTATTAAACCTTTTAATATTAATGTACTTATATCCAGAATTAACGCATGCTTAAGGCGTACCTATGGAGAGTATGTGGTCAGAAGCTATGAGATTAACGGATTAAGGCTTGATGAGGCAGCTATGAAGCTTTGCTATGGAACTAATTCATCAGAGCTTAGCAAAAATGAATTTAAGATTATCAAGGTTCTTATTGCCAATGCAGACAGGGTGGTAACAAGAGAGACTCTTCTTGAGGAAATATGGGACGATAAGGATTTTGTTGATGATAATACACTTACTGTCAACATTACAAGAATCAAGAAAAAGCTGGAGGATATGGGGCTTACAAATGCTATTCAGACCAAAAGAGGTGTAGGCTACATATTGTGCAGGGAGGCATTAAAATAGTATGAAGAGATTTGGGCGCTTTTTACATGACCAGCTTGGCTTTATGTGCATATATATTTTATCAATTGGTATAATTGTAGGCTTTTATGCGCTGACAGTTCCAGAAGCTGAGGCTGGATACCCAGTCGCTGTAGCAGCTTTTTTGTTGGTGCTGTATATGTTGATTAAGTATGTAAGATACGTTAATAATGATGGGATTATTGATAAGCTTACTGCCAATGGTGAGGAGCTTCATTCCACAGTAATGGAATATGATAAGATGTACAGGGCTGTTAATACCATATATGAAAGGAAAAACAGGGAGCTGTCTGCACTGCGTCATGATAACCGTGAGAACAACAGATTCCTTTCTGCCTATATACATAATCTGAAAACCCCTGTAACAGTTATCAGCATAATTACCCAGAGAGTTCAGGCAGGAGAGCTGGATGCAGCTTTGGCGGTTAAAGAGATTGAGGAACAGACCAACCGCCTGTCGGATAATCTTAATATGCTTTTGGACATCAAGAGACTGGAGGAGCATACCAATGATTATAATCCATCCCCTGTTAATCTGGATGAAGAGGTAACCAAATGTATTAACAATAATAAAGCTCTTTTTATCAACAGCAAGGTGTATCCCAAATTTGAGGAGGGGCACCATATGGTATACACTGATACAAAATGGAATGACATAGTGATTAACCAGATAATCTCTAATGGGGTAAAATATACCAGAGGCGATGAACCAAAGAAGCTGTATTTTACCATTGAAGAAGTGGAAGAGCATACCAGACTTATTATAAGGGATGAGGGAGAGGGCATGCCGTTATATGATTTGCTTAAGGCTTTTGAACCATTTTACACAGGAGAAAATGGGCGTAAGGGCTATGCTTCTACAGGAATAGGGCTGTATCTGTGTAAAAAAATATGCGACAGTCTTGGACATGAAATCTCAATTGACAGTAATAACGGCTGTATTGTTACAATCAGCTACCTTTCAAAATTGTAAGGTTCTGTCATTTCCTTCGATGGCAGTATGATTATACCGATGCTAGAATCATAGCATAGAGAAAAGGAGAACAATGATATGATTAAAGCAGATAATTTGATTAAGGTGTATGGAAGCAATGAGAACAATACAGCATATGCAGTAAATGGTATTTCCTTGAATATTGAGGCTGGTGAATTTACGGCAGTTATGGGACCATCCGGCAGTGGTAAATCCACGCTTCTTAATATGCTGTGCGGAATTCTTGAACCGACAGGTGGAAGCGTAAGCATTGATGGAAAGAGCATACTGGGAATGAATAAGCTTGAAATGGCAGAGTTTAGAAGAAAAAAACTTGGCTTTGTATTTCAGGAATTTAATCTTCTTGATAATCTTACTGTTAAGGAAAATATTATTTTGCCAATGGTGCTTGATAAAAGAAAGCCGGACGAAATGGACGAGGCCTGTGCAGTGCTTATGAAGCAGTTTGGCATATATGAGTGTCAGAATAAATATCCATATGAGATTAGTGGTGGACAGCAGCAAAGAACTGCAGTTGCCAGGGCATTAATTAATAAGCCGGCAGTTATTTTTGCAGATGAGCCAACAGGCAATCTGGATTCAAAAAGCTCCAATGCGGTGATGAACTGCTTTCAGGATATTAATGAGCGTACCAAAACAACAATTCTTATGGTTACACATGATGTATTTGCAGCAAGCTTCTGCAGACATGTTATTTTTGTCAAGGATGGAAGAATTAACATGGATATTGTTCGTAAGGGTGATAGAAAGGCCTTCTTTGATGAGATTCTTGACTGCCAGGCAATAGTCGGAGGTGAGAATAATGACATTTAAGGATGTTATTTTTAAGAATTTCACCAAGGGGATAAGAAAATATGCTTCATTTTTCTTCTCAGGAGTGTTCTGTGTTGCAATATTTTTCATGTATTCAACGCTGGTGCTGCTTAACGAGGTTATGGAGCAGGTGGATGCTTATCCAATGTTTGGACTTTTTGTAGTTACATGCTTTATAGTAGCGGTTTTTTCAATATTTTTTATTAATTATTCACATCAGAATTTTATAAGTAAGAAGAAAAAAAGCTTGCAGTATATATGGTCGTGGGAATGGATGAAAGAGCAGTTACTAAAATGCTTGGAATTGAGACCGCAGCTATTGCAGGTGGCTCAATTATTGCCGGGATGGTAGTTGGAGGTCTGTTTGGAAGGCTGGTACAGCTTGTGGTAATCAGGCTTGTGGATATAGATAATGTAAGCTATCGGTTGAGCCCTCTTAACTTTATTATTACTTTTGTTGTATTTGCAGTTATATACCTAATGTGTTTTATGATAACTGACAGGAAGCTTAGGCATGAGGACATTTCTTCTCTTATGAAGGAATCAAGGAAAAGCGAGAACAGTGGATACAGTACTAAAAATATGGTGCTTGCAATTATTGGCCTTGTGAGTATGATTTTTGCGGCAGTATTTATTCTTAATACAGCTCTTGATAATCATATTAATTCTAAGCTGTGGGTACTTATAATATTTCTTGGAACCGGCTATGCTGGACTTATGCTTCTGGTATGCAATGGCGGTAAAATGATAGTGTGGCTGCTTAGAAGGAGAAAAAATTATTATAATTCAATGTTGACTGTCAGTGAAATATCACATAAATATCAGCAGAATGTAAAAGTAATAATTATTCTCAGTCTTTTGGCTTCCATGATTGTGCTGCTTGTTGGTTCTCCATTTGCACTAATAAGTATGACTGAGGATTTGGCTGAGTCTACCTGCAATGACATTGTATACATGACGTCAGGGGATATTTCCTCAGAAGCTATTGATAAGCTGCTGTTAGACAAAGAGGTGGATAGTCGGGATGAGGCAGAGGTAGCTGTTATTAAGTGCGGTGATGGTGTAACAAGACCTGTTATAAGTGCTTCCATGTACAATGAACAGATGAATGAGACAATCAGCGTTAATGATGGACAGGTATATAATGTGATAACAACGTGGGAGCCGGGAAACCATGGATACCTTGCTGGAGACCAGTATCTTCTTGGGGAAAATAGCTTTACAGTATGTGATTCTGTAAAGGGCACATGGGTATATTCAGGGGTTTTTGCATCGGATACGCTGCTTGTTCTTTCAGATGGCGATTATGCTTCCTTTGAGGCTTTGGCAGGTCATGCTGCTGTTGGTAATATTATGTTTGCTGATGGCTGGCGGGATACGGGCGATATCGTTCAGGCTATTCGTGCATATATTGGCAGCGATGGTAGGGTTAACAGCAGAATTGATACCTATAAGAATTTGAAAAGCGGATATTCCATATTCCTTTTTGTAGCCTCCTCCATGTGTATTATGTTTTTTATTTCAACTGGCTTTGTACTGTATTTTAAACAGTATTCTGAGCTTGATGAGGAGAGAGTGCAGTACAGAAAGCTGTTTAAGCTGGGAATTAATGACAGGGCTGTAAGTAAAAATATAGGTATTAAGCTGGGCGTGGTATATTTTACACCTCTTCTTGGTACAATTATGGGCCTTTTGATTATGTATTACATGGCGAATCTGTTTGGCGGACAGGAGATTATCGGGACCTTCATGAAAAAGGGGGTTATGGGACTGGCGGCATACGGGGTATCACAGCTGGGGTTCTATGTGGCACTTAGGGTGAGGTATACCAGGGCTGTTATGCAGTGAGGACCTGACGGCTGCCACAGACCGCAGTAGTCATTCGTCAGCGGTGATACTAAAGGGGGCATGAATTAATATGGGCAGGCACTGGAAGCAAAACTCGCCTGCTCCTGCGGCGCTTCGCCATTGAGTATTGAATGGGTTTTGGAACAGGTGCTTCGCACCTTAAAGGAATAGCTATTATGCATTTATACATGCAAGCACGTAAAATGCATAATGGCTATTCCTTTTGCGTTCCAAAACAATATACGTTATGGATGGCTTGCTTGCGGCAGCCTGGCTCAAACATGTTGCTTCCAATGCCTATATTAATTCATGCCCTCTTAAGTATCACTGTGCTGACTTCTGAAAGCTGCGGTCTGGGGGCGGCTGTCAGGTCTGCGTGGGACGGAACGGAAGGCTGTGGTAGTAGACTGGACAACGGGTTTTGGAACAGGTGCGTTGCCCTTAAAAGAAAACAATATAGGTTATGAGTGGCTTGCTTACGGCTGTCAGGTCTGCGTGGGACAGAACGGAAGGCTGTGTGGTAGTAGACTAGACAACGAGTTTTGGAACAGGTGCTGCGCACTTTAAAGGAATAGCCATTATGCATTTATACATGCAAGCATGTAAAATACATAATGGCTATTCCTTTCTTGTGTTCCAAAACAATAAAAACTTTGAAGAAATGTATGATTTTGCCATATAAAATCTTGAAGAAATGCACAAATAAGGGTATACTAATCTTGAAGAAATGTAATAATACTTGTAGATGGGAGGGAAATTCATGTATTTTAAGAGAAAAGCATATGAGCAATTGTTGGAATGGAAGAAAAATTATGCTGACAGATATGCAGTGCTTCTTGAGGGCGCAAGACGAGTTGGAAAATCCACAATTGCAGAGCAGTTTGCAGCTAATGAATACAAATCATATATATTGATTGATTTTTCAAAAACCTCCAACGAGATAAAGGATTGTTTTGACGATATTAATAATATGGATATGTTTTTTTTGCGGTTGCAGGCAATAACAGGTGTCGACCTGTTTGTGCATGAGTCCGTAATTATTTTTGATGAGGTACAGCTGTTTCCAATAGCAAGACAGGCCATTAAGCATTTGGTAAAGGATGGGAGATACCACTACATTGAGACAGGTTCGTTAATTTCCATTAAAAAGAATGTGAAGGATATTTTGATTCCATCGGAAGAAATGAGACTTCAGATATATCCAATGGATTATGAAGAATTCTGTGATGCAACGGGTAATAACTATTCGATGCTGGAGAGATTGTATGAGATGAAGAGGGGCATAGGGCAAGCAGCAAACCGCAAGCTTATGCGGGATATCAGGGTGTATATGGCAGTTGGTGGAATGCCACAGGCAGTTGAGGCATATGTGAATGGCAGTAATTTTTCAATGATTGACCAGGTAAAGCGGCAGATAATTAATTTATATGAAGAGGATTTTAAGAAAATAGATGCCTCAGGCAGATTGTCTTCAATGTATCATTCCATTCCTGCACAATTATCAAAGAATGTAAAAAGATATCGTGTGACAACTGCACTTGGACGAAGAAAAACGTCAAAGGATGATAATTATATATATGATTTAATTGATTCAAAGACAGTTTTGCCATGCTATAACTGTACAGACCCGGGAGCAAGCCTGTCTCTTACAAAGGACATTGACAGCTATAAGCTTTATATTGCAGATACAGGTCTGTTTATTACTTTAATGTTTATAGACAGACCGGCTGCTGAAAATGAAATATATACAAAGCTTTTATCTGACAAGCTACCGGCTAATCTGGGATATCTGTATGAAAATCTTATTGCTCAAATGTTAACTGCAGCAGGACGGGAGCTTTATTATCATACATGGGAGAAGGAGGGAAGTACACATTATTGTGAAGTAGATTTCTTGATATCACAGGGTACAAAGGTGTCGGCTATAGAGGTTAAATCCTCTGGAACCGGAAAGCATGAATCTATAAATGAGTTTAGACAAAAATACGCCAGACATTTAAAGGACTGTTATATTATTTCACAAAAGGATATGGATATGAAGGATGGATTAAGGTATTTACCTGTTTACATGACCTCATTTTTGAAATAAAAAAACATCAGCCGGTTTACATTCTACATGTATAACTGGCTGATGTTTTATTTTACAGCTGCAGGCTGATTATTTTTTACTCTGTTCTGAGTGCTACAACAGGGTCTTTTCTTGAGGCAACCTTAGCAGGTATGAGACCGGCAATAACTGTGAGTATAACACTGATTGCAATAAGAATAACTGCTCCCATTACAGGCAGTGAAGATACTCCGCCAATACCGGACAGGTTCTTGATTATTATGTTGATTGGAATGTTAAGTATCAATGTAATTCCGATACCAAGAGCACCGGATACAAGACCTACAAGTATAGTCTCGGCGTTGAAAACTCTTGATACATCATGCTTGGAGGCACCAATACTTCTTAATATACCAATTTCCTTAGTACGTTCAAGTACTGAGATGTAGGTAATGATTCCTATCATTATAGAAGAAACTATAAGTGATATGGAAACGAATGCAATGAGTACATATGATATTGCATCTACAACAGAGCTTACAGAGGACATCATAAGTCCAACATAATCTGTATAGCTGATTGTGAGGCTGTCTTTACCTTCGTCAGTAACCTTCTGATTGTAATCCTCAATTATATCGTTGATAGCATCTTTTGAAGCAAAATCCTTAGCGTAGAGACTGATTGAGGATGGAACATCCTTGTCAGCATAGCCTAAAAGTGTCATGTTGTCAGCATAGGTATTAGTAGATTCTGTAGCAAGTTGAGCCGTGAACATGTCAATTATCTGCTGGTCTGTCATGGTGCTCATCAGCATCTGGATTGTTGCCTGGTCCTCAGCTGGGAGAGTAGCAATGTATGCATTAACATCATCAATGGTCATTTCAGCAATTGTATCATCAGTTGCAAATGGAAGACCGGTGAAAACATCTGTATCAGGGTCAGCAAGCTGATTTTTAACAATTTCGGAATTGGCTGTTGCATCAACTATATAATTAACAAGGTCTTTTGTATATGCAACTGAACCAGCCTGAATTGATGTAGCGACTGCGTCAGGGTCAGCCTTAACAATTCCTGATATTTTCAGCTTGGTTCCATTAGCAATAAGCTCGGTAACATAATCCTTATTATCATGCATATCCTTCCATCTGCCATTAGCTTCATCATACTGGTAGTAGTCAGTAGGAAGAACAACGGAGAAGGTAAGGTTCATAAGTTCATCATAGGTATATTCCTCAGATTCAGTATCAAGTGTTGAGCTGCCGGACTGAAGCATCATATCTTTAAGCTCGGCAGAATTTTTGAGACCAAGGGCATATAAGGTAACATCAGTTATCTGATAATTATCACCAACAACAAGAACAACCTCATCATAGCTTGCTGGCCAGTTACCGGCAAGAACGTCATACTGAGAATCAAGAAGCTCCTGATTGTCAATCATCTGAACCCAGGAATCTGTGTTGCTGTAAGCAGATACCATTGAGGATGACATTGTCTCCTCTGAAAGACCCCAAAGGTCCTGGTACATTGTGCTTGGGTTAACTTTAATGTTGGAGCTTGAGGTATCTGTTGAATACACATTAAGTGGAACATCATAGCTGTACTGAATGTCCATAGCATATTTATCGATGTCACATTCCTCGCTTTCAAAATATGCCTTCAGCTCGCCAAGACTGTTGGTCTTGACCTGAGTAACCATGGCGTTAAGCATTTCACTCATAATAGGCTTGGTATATATTTTGCCCGGCTCATTAACAGTGTCTTCTGAACCGGTTCCCATCATGTCCTCAATGAGACTTGTCATATCCATATTTTCATTCTCTATTGTAATAGGGTATGTGGATACGGTGTCCTCCTGAACCTTATCAATGTAGCCCTGAAAACCACTTGAAAGAGAAAGAATAAGGGCAATGCCGATAATTCCGATGCTGCCTGCAAATGAAGTAAGGAAGGTACGGCCTTTTTTGGTAAGAAGGTTTTTAAAGCTTAGTGACAGGGCGGTAAAAAATGACATTGATACCTTGGATTTGCCGGCACGAGCTTTGCTGCGGCGTTTGTCAGGCTCAGCAGCTGGCTGATTGGAAGCATATGGTGAGGAATCATCAAGCATTTTACCATCCAGGAGACGAATGATTCGGGTTGAATATTCCTTTGCCAGGTCACCATTATGTGTAACCATAATAATAAGTTTATTGGCAGAAATTTCTTTAAGGATATTCATAATCTGAACACTTGTCTCAGAATCAAGTGCACCGGTAGGCTCGTCAGCAAGAATTATATCCGGGTCATTAACAAGGGCTCTTGCAATGGCAACTCGCTGCATCTGACCGCCTGACATCTGGTTAGGCTTTTTATGAATCTGGTCTTTTAAACCCACCTTTTCAAGTGCCTGAATGGCACGTCTTTTTCTTTCGGCACGGCCTACACCTGAAAGAGTAAGGGCAAGCTCTACGTTGGCAAGAACTGTCTGGTGTGGAATAAGGTTGTAGCTCTGGAATACAAAGCCTATCTTATGGTTGCGGTAGGCATCCCAGTCCCTGTCCTTGAATTCCTTGGTTGAACGTCCGCCAATGATAAGGTCACCATTGGTGTATCTGTCAAGACCGCCAATGATATTAAGCATTGTTGTCTTACCACATCCGGATGGACCAAGAATGGAGACAAATTCACTTTCACGGAATTCGATGCTTACGCCCTTGAGAGCCTGAACATCTGAATCACCGCTGGAATATGTTTTGGTGATATTTTTAAGCTGTAACATTGTGTTCTCCTTATTTGTGATATTTGTGTGTAATTGTGATTATTTTAACACATTCTTCATATAATAAAAGTTATTTTTCTATTTATTTTATTAAAAGATTATAAACAAAGTAAATTTAAAAATAATTTTCTTCAAATATGATATGAGTTGTGCTACAATAGTTAAGGTATGGCAAATACTGCCTGTATGTGTCTGCCTATAATTAATGGGGTAAACCTACAGAGAATATCTGCAGGGCAGAGGACAATGGAGAATACTAATAATCATATATCAGAAGCAGATAGAAGGAGAAAAAGAATCAATCTTTATAAGAGAATAATTGTTATTACAATAATTGTTCTGATTCTGCTTCCTTCATTATTATGTATAATATTATTTTGTAAGGTTAATAACCTTAATAAAGAGATTAAGGAATTAAGGGCTGAATCAGTATTGTCTGCACAGGCGGGTACGGATGCTGATAAGCCTGTTAAGGAACCTTCAACGCAGGAATCAGGTACGGAGGAGGCAACATCACCATCTGTACATGCCAATGTGATTGTGGAACCTGCTGCATCAGAAGATACTCCTGAGGAGACCACTCCAGAGGAGACAACACAGACTGTGGTTACACAGCAAGAACAGGTTGCCAAGGCTCTTGCAGAGGGCAGAAAGGTTGTGTATCTTACCTTTGATGATGGTCCATGTGATAATACCTCTAATCTCCTTGATGTACTGGATGAATACAATGTTAAAGTGACTTTTTTTGTTAATGGATATAATGCTGCACCTTATAGTGATGAGCTTAATCGCATTGTCAGTGATGGACATTCACTTGCGATGCATACATATTCACATAATTACAGTGCTGTATATGCAAGTCTTGACAGCTTTAAGAATGAGGTTGTCAGCCTGCAGGATTATTTGTATAATGTGACCGGAGTATCTACAAGAATTTTCAGATTTCCAGGTGGTTCAAGTAATTCACAGACAAAGGTTCCAATCAATACCTTTATAGATTATCTTAATCAGCAGAATATTGTGTTTTTTGACTGGAATGTATCCTCTGGAGATGGTGGAAGCAGACTGCTGACACCTGATGAGGTATATACTAATGTTATTAATGGAGTGGAGGGTAAGGATGTATCTGTTGTGCTTATGCATGACTCAGTTGATAAGCTTACTACATATCAGGCCATTCCAAAGATTATAGAGAAATTACAGGCTATGGATGCTCTTATTTTGCCAATAACAACGGATACAGAGCCTGTACATCATAATATTAACTAACAGGAGGATTTACAATGGGCTTTTTTAAGGATTTCAAACAGGATTTATCTCAGGCGGTTAATGAACTTTCAGATGACGCCGTGAAGATGACAACAGGAGAGAATAGTAATGCGATGCCAGATGATGACGTTATGGTGGATACACTTGGCGAAGATTTAGAGGCAGTTCTTTCTGACAGTACACCTGTGGAACCTGATACAGATACGGCTGCTACAGCTGACACAGCAGCTGACGAAGTCGAGACTGAGAGCGTTGATGAAGAACCAGCGGAAGAGATAGTGGAGACAGTCAAGGAAGAGACAGAAGAGGAAACTCAGAATTTGGAGAGTGAAGCATCTGATGAGACTACAATAATTACTGCAGGTCTTAAGATTAAGGGTGATATTGATTCTAATGGTTCAATTGAGCTCCTTGGAGATGTTACAGGTAATGTTGTATGCAGCGGTAAGCTTGTTGTATGTGGCAGAATCACAGGCGACACCAAGTCCAGTGAATTTTTCTCTGACAAAGCAGATATTAAAGGTAATGTAAGCTGTGATGGACCGGCCAAGATTGGCAATGGTTCTAAGATTATTGGTAATCTTGTTGCTGCATCAGCGGTTATTGCCGGTGCGATACAGGGTGACATAGATGTGCAGGGTCCGGTTATTCTTGATTCTACAGCAATTGTTCTTGGTAATATTAAGTCCAAGACCTTACAGATTAACAATGGCGCTGCTATGGAAGGCTATAACTCACAGTGTTACGCAGATAATAGTCCTAAGAAATTCTTTGGAGTAAAATAACAGGAGAATAACAATGAAAGAGAAAAGAATATTACTTAAATTAAGTGGGGAAGCACTTGCCGGTGATAAGAAAACCGGTTTTGATGAAGCAACAGTTCTTGACATTGCCCGTCAGGTCAAAACTATTCATGACAGCGGAGCTGAGGTTGGTATTGTTATAGGCGGAGGCAATTTCTGGAGAGGCCGTTCCAGTGAGAATATGGACAGAACCAAAGCAGACCAGATTGGTATGCTTGCTACAATTATGAACTGTATATATGTTTCAGAAATGTTCCGTTCAGTGGGATTAATGACAGCAATTCTTACTCCATTTGAATGTGGTTCAATGACCAAGCTGTTTTCCAAGGACAGAGCCAATAAGTATTTTGGCAAGGGAATGATTGTATTTTTTGCAGGAGGAACAGGTCACCCTTACTTTTCAACAGATACAGGAATTACTCTGCGTGCTATTGAAATGGATGCAGATGCGATATATCTTGCCAAGGCTATTGATGGTGTGTATGACAGCGACCCTAAGACCAATCCTGACGCAGTTAAGTATGATACACTTTCTATTAACGAGGTTATTGAGAAGAAGCTGGCAGTTATAGATATGACAGCCTCAGTAATGTGCATGGAGCATAAGATGCCTTTAGTTGTATTTGGACTTAATGAACAGGACAGCATTATTAATACCTACAATGGCAAATTTAATGGTACAATTGTTCAGGTATGAGGAAGAACCCTTTAATTTAAAAATATTATATATTTAGGAGAATTATTATGAGCGATATTTTACAGACATTTGAAGACAAAATGGTTAAATCATGTGATGCCCTTGCTGCAGACTACACAACAATAAGAGCAGGAAGAGCCAACCCACATATTCTTGATAAAATCAAGGTTGATTATTATGGAACACCAACACCTCTTCAGCAGGTTGCCAATGTATCAGTTCCAGAGGCAAGAATGATACTTATTCAGCCATGGGAAGCAAGCCTTGTTAAAGAGATTGAGAAAGCAATAATTACATCTGACCTTGGACTTACACCTAATAATGACGGAAGAACAATCAGACTTGTATTTCCTGAATTAACAGAAGACAGACGTAAGGAGCTTGCTAAGGATATTAAGAAAAAAGGCGAGAATGCCAAGGTTGCAGTTCGTAACATCAGAAGAGATGCTATTGATGCAATTAAGAAGGAAAGCAAAGCTACCGATATGTCAGAGGATGAGGTTAAGAACCTTGAGGACAAGGCACAGAAGCTTACTGACAAGTATGTAGCCCAGATTGATAAGCTTGTAGACAATAAGACAGATGAAATAATGACAGTATAGTACAATTATTATCCCCGGAGGATGTAAATCCTCTGGGGAACGTCATAATAATGGAGCATATTTATGGATAATTATAACGAAAAGCTTGGACTTAATATTCCTGAACATGTTGGAATAATACTGGACGGCAATGGACGCTGGGCAAAAAAAAGATTTATGCCCCGTAATGTAGGACATCTTCAGGGCAGTAAGGTACTGGAGAATATATGTGATGATGCAGATGAGATAGGAATAAAGTATCTTACAGTTTATGTTTTTTCCACTGAGAACTGGAAACGGTCTGAAAGTGAGATTAACGGACTTATGAAGATTCTTCGTAACTATCTGAAGAATTGTATTCAAAGAGCCAATAAGAATAATATGAAGGTTAGGATTCTGGGTAAAAAAGACAGACTGGACCAGGATATTATTCAGAAAATAGAAGAACTTGAGGAAGCATCTAAGAATAATACCGGACTGGTATTTCAGGTTGCTCTTAATTATGGCGGAAGAGATGAAATGGTTCGTGCCATGAGAAAAATGACGAAGGATATTATTGCAAAAGGAATTGACCCTGATACCATCAGTGAAGAAATGTTTGCATCATATCTGGATACCGCAGGTGTACCGGACCCTGATTTGATTATCAGAACAAGTGGTGAAAAAAGAATTTCCAATTTCTTAATGTGGCAGAGTGCATATTCCGAATTTGATTTTCCAGAGATTCTTTGGCCGGATTTTAATAAAAACAGATTAATTGAAGCTGTTGAAAGATACAATAAGAGAGACCGACGCTTTGGTGGCGTGAAGGAGGAGTAGTATGTTAGTAAGAATAATAAGTGGGGCAGTACTGACATTGATTCTCATTGGCGCTGTTGCAGGTGGAGGACCAACTGTTTTTTTACTTTCAGCAGTTATAACAGCATTGGGATTATTTGAACTTTACAGAGTTGTTGGAGTGCACAAAAGTCCACTTGGAATAATGGGCTATATTGCGGCTGCAGGCTATTATGCACTGCTGTGGTTTGATAAGATGGAGTATATGCAGTATTTTTGTGTGGCATCTGCAATTCTTATTATGGCTGTTTATGTGTGCAGCTTTAAGACCAAAAAAGCCAGTCAGGCAGCATTTACGCTTCTTGGAATATACTATGTTGCAATTCCAATTTCTTTTCTATATAAGATTAGAATCATGGATTCAGGCATATTTATTTTCATATTAACCTTTGTATGCTCCTGGATTGCAGATACCTTTGCATATTTTGTTGGTGTGACCTGCGGTAAGCACAAGCTTGTTCCACATTTGAGCCCTAAGAAATCCATTGAGGGTGCAGTTGGCGGAGTGGCAGGAGCAACACTTGTTGGACTTATATATGGACTGATTCTCGGCAATATTATAGGACGTAATTTTGGTCCGGTATTTGCAGCAATCAGCTGCGTTGGAGCCGTAATTTCAATATTTGGTGACCTTGCGGCCTCGGCTATTAAACGTAATTATGAGGTTAAGGATTACAGTAACCTTATTCCGGGACACGGCGGAATACTCGACAGATTTGACAGTATGATATTTGTTGCGCCTATTGTATATATAGCTGCATCATTGCTTTTGTAGGAGGAACCCTATGAAGAGAATAACAATACTTGGTTCTACCGGTTCAATCGGAACACAGACACTGGATGTTGTAAGAGCCAATAAAGATATAGAAGTACTTGCACTTGCGGCGGGGCATAATGTAAAAGCTTTGGCAGACCAGATTCGTGAATTTGGACCAAAGCTTGTTTGTGTTGCAGAAGAAAAGCTGATAAAGGAGCTGAAAGCACTTACTGCTGACCTTGAATACGAGGTGTGTTATGGAATGGAAGGCCTTATAAGGGTAGCCACAGTTCCAGATGCCCAGATAGTTGTTACAGCAATTGTTGGAATGATTGGAATTGTTCCTACAATTGAAGCAATTAAAACAGGTCATGATATTGCCCTTGCTAATAAGGAGACACTTGTAACGGCAGGACATATTATTATGCCTTTAGCAAAAGAATATAATGTGAGAATTCTTCCTGTGGACAGTGAACACAGTGCTATATTTCAAAGCCTTAACGGCGAGAATCCAAAGACAATAGAGAAAATTCTGCTCACAGCCTCAGGTGGACCATTTAGAGGCTATACAAGGGAACAGATGAAGGACATACAGGTTGAAAATGCATTAAAGCATCCTAACTGGTCCATGGGCAGAAAAATAACCATCGATTCAGCTACAATGGTGAATAAAGGACTTGAGGTAATGGAGGCAAAGTGGCTTTTCAATGTGGAAATTGATGATGTTCAGGTTGTTGTACAGCCACAAAGTGTTATTCATTCAATGGTTCAGTATATTGATGGAAGTATTATTGCACAGCTTGGAACACCAGATATGAGACTGCCAATTCAATATGCCTTGTATTATCCCGAAAGGCGTGTTATGAATTCAGCAAGATTGGATTTTGGAGAGCTTGCAAAAATCACCTTTGAGAATCCTGATTATGAGAATTTTGCCGGACTTAGACTTGCCAGGGAGGCGGGCTTAAAGGGTGGCAATATGCCAACAATATTTAATGCTGCTAATGAATATGCTGTTGCACAGTTTTTGGACAGAAAAATATCTTTTCTGACAATAACAGATATGATTGAGACAGCCATGAATGACATACAATATATAGATAACCCAGATGTTAAGCAGATTCTTGATACAGAATGTGCGACATACGAACTTTTAAGGAGTATATAATGAAGTATTTACTGGCATTTCTTGTCCTGAGTGTAATAATTTTTGTACATGAATTTGGACATTTTATTGTTGCCAAGGCCAGCGGAGTAACAGTTACTGAGTTTTCCCTGGGAATGGGACCAAGATTACTTAAATTCAAGAAAAATGGAACTCTTTACAGCATTAAGCTGTTCTTTTTCGGAGGCTCCTGCAGAATGCTGGGAGAGGATGAGGATGATGACGCTGAGGGCTCATTTAATAAACAGTCAGTGTGGAGACGAATTGCAATAGTTGCTGCAGGACCAATATTTAATTTTATTCTGGCATTTGTCCTGTCCATTATTTTGCTTGGTAAGATTGGCTATGACCCTGTTGTAATCTACAGTGTTGAGGATAATACACCTGTTGCTGATGCAGGTCTTATAGCTGGTGACCAGATAACAAGAATTAACGGACACCACATAACCTTTTATGGGGATTATGCGTTATATTCCTATGAGCATGATGGTGAGGTTATGGATATAACCTATATCAGAGATGGTGAAAAATACACCACAAAGCTAATCCCTGAATACGTTGATGAGGACGTATATCAGATGGGCGTATATATGGGAACAGAGGCGGCTGATATAACATCAGTAACTGCTGACACCCCGGCTGACAAGGCAGGGCTTAAGGCGGGAGATGTTATTGTATCAATTAATGGTACGCCAATTGCATCTACGGATGAGGTTTCACCTGTTGTTCAGGCCTGCGAGGGCAATGCAATAGATGTGGAGGTTAACCGTGACGGAGAGGTGCTTACCTTTAGCTTCATTCCTGAAAAGGTACATTCTACTTATTATAAGACTGGGCTGGTTATATCGGCTGCAAGGGTTAAGCTGTCACCAATTAAGACAGTGGGGTATGCCTTTAGAGAGGTTGGCTATTACGTTAAATACGTGTTTACAAGCCTTAAGCTGTTATTCACCGGGCATGTTTCAGTTAATGATATGTCAGGACCGGTTGGAATTGTATCAACAATTGGTGAGGTTGTTGAGCAGAGCAGAAGCGATGGTGCACTGTATGTGTTCCTGAATCTGGTTAACTGGACGATTATGATAAGTGCCAACCTTGGAGTAATGAATCTGTTGCCAATTCCGGCACTTGATGGAGGACGTCTTGTGTTCCTTGTGATTGAGGCAGTAAGACGTAAGCCGGTTCCAAGAGATAAAGAGGGAATGATTCATTTTGTAGGAATTGTTTTGCTTATGATTCTTATGGTATTTATTATGTTTAACGATATTCGTAAACTGTTTTAGCAGAGGTATAATATGTATAGAGATAATACAAAAGTAATTCAGATTGGAGACAGAGTAATTGGAGGAGGTAATCCTGTTCTTATTCAGTCCATGACTAATACACACACAGAGGATATTGAGGCAACTGTTGCACAGATACTTAAGCTGGAGCAGGCAGGCTGCGATATAATCAGGTGCACAGTTCCTACGCAGAAGGCAGCTCATGCACTCACAGAGATTAAGAAGCAGATTCACATTCCACTTGTAGCAGATATTCATTTTGACTACAAAATGGCTGTAATGGCAATGGAATGTGGAGCTGATAAGATTAGAATTAATCCGGGCAACATTGGCGGTGAGGATAAAATTCGTGCAGTTGTTGACTGCGCAAGAGAACGCAGCATACCTATCCGCGTAGGTGTTAACAGTGGTTCTCTTGAAAAAGAGCTGGTTGAGAAATACCATGGAGTGACGGCTCAGGGTATTGTTGAAAGTGCAATGGATAAGGTTCACATTATTGAGAGTATGAATTATGATAATATTGTAGTAAGCATTAAATCCTCAGACGTACTTATGTGTGTTGATGCTCATGAGCTTATGGCAAAGGAATGTCCATACCCATTACATGTGGGAATTACCGAGTCAGGAACCGTGTATTCAGGTAATATAAAGTCTGCTGTTGGACTTGGTATTATTTTACATGAGGGAATTGGTGACACAATAAGAGTATCTTTGACAGGTGACCCTGTGGAAGAGGTTAAAAGCGGAAAGCTTATTTTGAAAACCCTGGGACTTCGAAAAGGTGGAATTGAAGTTGTATCCTGTCCTACCTGTGGAAGAACAATGATAGATATCATATCACTTGCAGGCAAGGTAGAGGAAATGGTAAAGGATTATGACCTGGATATCAAGGTTGCTGTTATGGGCTGTATAGTTAATGGCCCAGGTGAAGCCAGAGAGGCAGATATTGGAATTGCCGGAGGCAATGGAGAGGGCCTTCTGATTAAGAAGGGTGAGATTATTGCCAAGCTTCCTGAGAATCAGCTTCTTAACGCACTGAAAGAGGAGCTTGATAACTGGAAATGATGAACAGAAGGTAGGATAAGGCTAATGGAGGAAAAAAAGTTTTTTGAAACCTTTCCAACGTTAAAACTTAATAAAGAGATTCAGGGTATTTTCGCTGATGGAATCGTTACACATATAGCGATGAATTCAGCGAAAACTGTCCTTAAGATATATATGAAATTTACAAGGCTCATTGGACGTGATGTAATCGTATCTGTAGAGAACGAGATAGTCCGTCAGATTAAGCCTTTTTTTGGCATGAAGGTATACATTCTTGAGAGATTTGAGCTGTCAACACTTCATACACCCCAGACTATTCTTGATGAATATTCTCCAAGCATTCTATATGAGCTCGGCAAACAGAATATGATTAAATACCAGATATACAAGAATGCCCAGCTTGAGATAGTTGACCAGAATAATATTAACATGACCGTTGAGGATAATTATATTGCCAGGGCTAAGGCTCCGGAGATTGTAGATATGCTCAAAAGCATGATGGCAGAGCGTTTTGGCTTTGATGTGGATATTAAGCTTGATTACGTGGAGCCAAAGGAAAACAGGCACATAAAAGAGGCGGAGTACAAGCTGGAACAGATGGTCAGTGAAATATCCGCAAGAATAAGTGCTGCCAATGCCAAGGACCAGAATAAGAGCGTCGAGGAGATTGAGGAAAAGAAGGAAGAGAAAAAGACAGAGAAAAAAGAAAGCGTCAATCCTAATCCTGCTCCACAGAAAAAAACCTACAATAATGATTATAAAAACAATGCAGGAGCCGGTGGCGGAGGCTACTACAGACCAGCTAAAAGGTCAGATAATCCTAATGTTATATATGGACGTGATGTTGAGGGAGAGGATATAACACTTGATACAGTAGTCCATGAAATGGGTGAAATCGTATTCCGCGGACAGATTATTATGGTGGATAAGCGTGAGCTCAGAAATGGTAAAATCATTCTGATATTTGATGTAACGGACTTTACGGATTCCATAACCATTAAGCTGTTTCTTACGGCAGAGCAGCTGGCTGAGGTTGAGGGCGGCCTTAAAAAAGGCACCTTTATCAAGGTTCGTGGTGTAACTACTATAGATAAATTCTCAGGTGAGCTTACCATTGGTTCCGTGGCAGGTATTATGAAAATACCTGATTTCAGAGTAAAGAGAACGGACATGGCAATGGAAAAAAGAGTTGAGCTTCACTGCCATACCAAGATGAGCGAGCTGGATGGAGTATCAGATGCTACGGCAATTGTATCACAGGCTGCAGGCTGGGGAATGCCTGCACTGGCAATTACGGACCACGGCGTTGTACAGGGCTTTACAGATGCTTTTCATACCAGACTTGATAATAAGGAATTTAAGATAATATATGGTGTAGAGGCGTATCTGGTTGATGACCTTAAAAGAATAATTGAGGAACCGGCAGGACAGGACTTTAATGATACATATGTAATCTTTGACCTGGAGACCACAGGACTGTCACCGGTTAATGATAATATTATTGAAATTGGTGCAGTGAAAATGGTTAACAGAAAGATTGTTGACCGTTATTCCACCTTTGTTAATCCTCAGATGCCAATTCCTTTTAATATTGAGCAGCTGACTGGAATCAATGACCAGATGGTTGTGGATGCAAGGGTAATTGAGGAGGTTTTGCCTGAATTTCTTGAATTTTGCAAGGATGCAGTAATGGTAGCACATAATGCAGGCTTTGATGTAAGCTTTATTAAGGAGAAAAGCAAAACCGTTCTTGGAAGGGAATTTAGCTGTACAGTAGCTGATACGGTGGGGCTTTCAAGAGCGCTGCTGCCGCAGCTTGGTAAATTTACGCTGGACCATGTTGCAAAGGCACTTGGCGTACCGCCCTTTAATCACCACAGGGCAGTAGATGATGCTCAGGCCTGCGCCGATATTTTTCAGGCACTGATAGACAAGCTGCTTGCAAGAGACATAAATAATCTTGATGAAATTAATAATATAGAGGAATTTAACGTTAATGCAATCCGTAAGGCCAAGACCTACCATGCCATAATTCTTGCTGCTACGGAGGAGGGACGTATCAATATGTACAGGCTTATATCCATGTCCAACCTTACATATTATAACAGGCGTCCGCGAATTCCCAAAAGTGAGATACTTAAGCATAGAGAAGGGCTGATTCTTGGGTCTGCCTGCGAGGCGGGTGAGCTTTTTCAATCCCTTCTTAACCGTGCCTCAAGTGAAGAGATTGCAAGGCTTGTGAATTTCTATGATTACCTTGAAATACAGCCTTTGGGAAATAACCATTTTATGATTGCAGACCAGAAGATTAGTCAGGTTCATTCTGAGGAGGATTTAAAGGAATTGAACCGCCAGATAGTAGCACTTGGTGAAGAATTTAACAAGCCAGTGGTTGCAACCTGCGACGTCCATTTTCTGAATCCTGAGGATGAGATATACAGACGTATTATTATGAAGGGTCAGGGCTTTGATGATGCGGATGAGCAGGCACCGCTTTTCTTGAGAACAACAGAGGAGATGCTGGCAGAATTTCAGTATCTTGGTGAGGAAAAGGCCTACGAGGTGGTGGTTACCAACACCAGACTGATTAATGATATGATTGAACGGATTGAGCCGGTAAGACCTGATAAATGCCCGCCGGTTATTCCCCATTCTGATGAGACATTAAGGGAAATCTGCTACAACAGTGCACATAAGCTGTATGGACCAAAGCTTCCGGAGATTGTTACTGCAAGGCTTGAAAGAGAACTGAATTCCATTATTTCCAATGGATATTCTGTTATGTATATAATTGCTCAGAAGCTGGTATGGAAATCCAACGAGGATGGATATCTGGTAGGCTCAAGAGGCTCCGTTGGTTCCTCCTTTGTTGCCACCATGTCCGGTGTAACAGAGGTTAATCCATTAAGCCCTCATTACCTGTGTCCAAAATGCTATTACTGCGATTTTGATTCAGATGAGGTTAAGGCCTATTCAGGAGGCGCCGGCTGTGATATGCCGGATAAATTATGTCCTAACTGTCATACTAAGCTGATGAAGGAGGGCTTTGACATACCATTTGAGACTTTCCTGGGCTTTAATGGTGACAAGGAGCCTGATATCGACCTTAATTTCTCCGGTGAATATCAGTCCAAGGCCCATGCTTATGTTGAGGTTATTTTCGGTGAGGGCCAGACCTATAAGGCCGGAACGGTTGGTACACTGGCGGATAAGACGGTGTATGGCTATGTAAAAAAATATTACGAGGAAAAAGGGGAGCGCAAGAGAGACTGTGAGATTAACAGACTTGTAGCCGGAGGCGTAGGCGTTAAAAGAACAACAGGACAGCATCCAGGTGGAATTATTGTTCTTCCATATGGCGAGGAGATTCATTCCTTTACTCCGATACAGCATCCTGCCAATGATATGTCCAGTATTTTTATTACAACTCATTTTGATTACCACAGCATTGACCATAATCTTTTAAAGCTGGATATTCTTGGACATGATGACCCTACAATGATTCGTATGCTTCAGGATTTAACAGGAATGGACCCGAAGGATATTCCACTGGACAGCCCTGAGGTTATGTCACTTTTTAAGGATTTGAGTGCACTTAAAATACAGCCGGAGGATATTGGCGGAACGAAGCTGGGATGTCTTGGCATACCGGAGTTTGGAACAGATTTTGCCATGCAGATGCTTGTGGATACCAAGCCTCAGCATTTTTCAGACCTTGTAAGAATTGCAGGACTGTCCCATGGTACAGATGTATGGCTTGGCAACGCTCAGACATTGATTGAGAATGGAACTGCAACAATTTCCACATGTATATGTACCCGAGATGATATTATGACCTATCTTATAGGTATGGGAATTGACGCTGGCATATCTTTTAAGATAATGGAATCTGTACGTAAGGGTAAGGTTGCCAAGGGTGGCGAGCCTAAGTGGCCTGAATACAAGCAGCTTATGATTGACCACAATGTACCGGACTGGTACATATGGTCCTGTGAAAAAATTAAATATATGTTCCCTAAGGCACATGCGGCAGCATACGTTATGATGGCATGGCGTATTGCCTATTGTAAGGTATTTAAGTCGTTGGAATATTATGCATCCTATTACAGTATTCGAGCCGATGATTTTTCCTATGAGCTGATGTGCTTTGGCAAGGAAAAACTGGATTATTACATTGCCGATTACAGAAAAAGAGGAGATTCACTTTCCAATAAGGAGCAGGGACAGCTTAAGGATATGAGAATTGTTCAGGAAATGTATGCAAGAGGTTTTGAGTTCATACCTATTGACCTGTACAGGTCCCATTCCCGTAATTTTCAGATAATAGACGGCAAGCTGCTGCCACCATTTAAGTCAATAGACGGACTTGGTGAAGCTGCTGCCGATGGAATCTATGAGGCTGCCAAAAACGGACCTTTCCTGTCTAAGGAGGACTTTATTAACAGGGCAAAGGTTCCAAAAACAAGTGCAGCATTAATGGGAGACTTAGGCATTCTTAAAGGTCTTCCGGAGAGCAACCAGCTGTCATTTTTTGATATGCTGTAAAAAAACAAGTGAGGTATAGCAATGAGCAATTTTACTTTTGATACAATTGAATACAAAAGACCTGATTATGAGCTTATGAAAAGTGTGTGGCTTAAGTGCGCAGAGACCGTAAAAACAGCCACATCATATGAGGAGGTTAAGGAGGCCATGAAAGCCGCCGAGACCCAGGAGGATATTCTAAGCACCATGAGAGTTGTGGCTGAAATCCGCAATACTCTTGATACAACAGACGAATTCTATGAAAAAGAAAATGAGTACAACGAGACTACAATGCCTACAATAATGGATGCGCAGATTGAATATATGCAGGCATTATTAGACAGCAGGTTCGCCGGCGATATAAAGGCGGAGTATGGACATGCACTTCTTGACAATATGCAGCTTGCAATTGACAGCTTTAATCCGACGCTTGTTCCATACATGCAGAAGGAAAGTGTGCTGTGCAGCAAATATCAGAAGCTTATGGCAACAGCAGCAATTCCTTTTAAGGGAGAGGAATACAACCTCTATGGGATACAGAAATTTTTTGAGGATAATGACAGAGAGGTAAGAAAGGCAGCATTTAAAGCATATTCTGATTTTTATCATAATAATGAGGAAGAGCTTGAAAAAATCTTTGATGAGCTTGTGCAGCTTCGTAACAGCATGGGTAAGGCTCTTGGCTATGAGAATTACATTCCTCTTGGCTATAAGCTGCAGGGCAGACTTGACTACGGACAGGAGGAGGTTGCAGCTTTTCGTGATCAGGTAAAAGAGGAGCTTGTACCACTTTGTGAAAAATTATACGAGGCTCAGGCTAAGAGAATTGGCGTAGATTCAATCTATGCATATGATGAAAGATATAAATTCACAGACGGCAATGCAGTGCCTGCCGGTGATGATGATTTTATGATAGAACAGGCTAGAGAAATGTATCATGATATAAGCCCTGAAACAGGAGAGTTCATAGACTTCATGATAGAGCATAAGCTTATGGACCTTAAAAACAAGCCGGGAAAGGCTTCAACAGGCTATATGACAGAGCTTACAACCTACAACGCACCATTTGTTTTTTCCTGCTTCAATCAGACAATCGATGATATGGGTGTATTAAGTCATGAGCTTGGTCATGCCTTTGCGGGCTATCAGGCAATGAGACATCAGCCTATATCAGCATATCACAGTGAGCCAACTGATATTGCAGAGATTCACTCAATGGCTATGGAGCAATTTGCATACCCATACGCTGAGAAATTCTTTGGCGCAGACGCTGACAAGTACAGATTTGCCCATCTTCAGGAGGCCATTACCTTTGTACCATTTGGAGTTGCAGTTGATGAGTTCCAGCACATTGTATATGCTAATCCTGATTTAACACCTAAGGAGAGAACAATGGAGTGGCATAAGCTTGAAGAAAAATATATGCCATGGAGAAAATACAGTAATGATGAATTTATGGAGAGAGGTGGTTACTGGTACCACAAGCTTCATATTTTCCTGTATCCTTTCTATTATATTAACTACACTCTTACAACCATGGGCGCCATGGAGTTTAAGAAACGCTATGAAAGCAACAGAGAAGAGGCATGGAAGGATTATCTCACTCTATGTAATGCAGGAGGCAGTCTTGGATATCTCGAGCTTTTAAGGGCAGCACATTTGAGTGTGCCATTTGAAAAGGGCAGTGTGAAAAATGCCATATCCTATGCAAAGGATATTTTACTGGAGGCAATTAAAGAATGATGGATTTATCTGCAAAGGGAATAAGAGAATATCTGGAGTCACTTAAGGAGCCCGATTATGGTAAATTCAGCGCCGGGCTTATTCCCGGCGCAGATAATATTCTTGGTGTACGAATACCTAAGCTTAGGGCTTATGCAAAAGAAATTGCAAAAGCTGATTATGCACAGTTTTTTCTCAATGCCCGGTATGACACCTTTGAGGAGATTGTGCTCCGCTCTTTTGTCATCGGCTATATTAAGACGGATATTGAATATGTTCTTGAGCAGGTACGTGACTTTATGCCATATAACAATAACTGGTCCATTAATGACGGACTGTGCTCTACACTTAAAATAACACTTAAAAACCGTGAAAGGGTGCTTGAATTTCTTCAGCCCTATATTAATTCAGAGATTGAATTTGAAAATCGTTTTGCCAGCATTATGCTGATGGATTATTACCTGACAGACGAGTATATTGACATGGTTCTTAACGTATATTCACACTTTGAGCATGAGGGCTACTATGCCAGAATGGGAGCTGCCTGGGGTGTTGCAACAGCATATGCCAAATTCCCTGAGAAGACTCAGCATTTTATGGAGAGCTGGAGAGTGGATGACTGGACCTATAATAAGTCCATTCAGAAAATGAAGGAATCCTATAGAATTGATAAAGATACCAAGATAAGACTTAATGAAATGAAGAGAAAGGCTTGAATGGTATATATACAATTCTTGATTATAAAAGAATATCCATAGCTTTGAAATGCAGGTACTTTTGGACTAAATTGTGTGAATTTGTCAAAAAAATAAATTTTTTTAAAAAAGTACTTGCAATTTCTGAGAACCTATAGTAATATAAACAAGCACGAGACATAAGGCTTGTTGGTCAAGAGGCTAAGACGCCGCCCTCTCACGGCGGAATCAGGGGTTCGATTCCCCTACAAGCTACTAACTGATTGTAGAAATACGAACAGCCCAACCCGAAGAAGTTCCTGAATATTGTATTCAGGGATTTTTTTTGCGTTTTTCTGAATAATACAAGTGTCCTTTATATTGGACAGCTGATGTGATAATTTAATATTTATCAAGTAGTTATAAATATTAGATGAAAATCAGGAGGAAAATACTATGGGATTATTCAACAAATTTTTTGATTTAAACGGCGATGGAGAACTAGACTCAAATGAAGAAGCAATGGGATTTGCTGCATTTGCATCCATAATGGATGCAGAAGAGGAAAAAGAAGATTTGGATGACATAGATATTGATGATTTGGAAGATATGGATGAGGATGAACGAAGAGAAGCCTTAGAAGATGCCGGACTTGATCCTGATGATTATGATCTTTAGACTGGAGAATTAATTAAAAGTGAATTAGAATCATTAGAATTCATTGAGATTTAGTTTTAGTAAAAAAGGAGTGGAATAAGTTATAATGAAAGCACCAATTGAATGGGCGAAATTGTTGCCAAAGATTTACGAAAGCAAAGAAATAGAGTGTCCATATTGTAAATCCAAAGATGTAAAAGTGGACTTGTATGCGGAAAACAATGTTGGATGTGCACAGTTTCATTGTAATAAGTGTGGAGAAGAAACTCATTTGTCACGTGTTAGATTTCCAAATAATGTAGTTACTAAGAAACTATATAATTAAAGAAGCAATTTGGTAAATAGTCAAGAAGTATTTTGATTTGTTTTTCGTACAGAAGG
>CAYTWF010000037.1:0-31706 GCA_964441705.1 uncultured Butyrivibrio sp. | reverse complement strand
AGGGTGTTACACTTTTACTTTGCACTTTGTTACACTTTTGGGTTGCAAAATACATATGTGAGGTTATTGATAATTATAATTGAAGCGCATTTTATGAGCCATCCTATGTTACAATAAGAGCATACTCTTTTTTTGTTCAAATATAAAAAGACTTGATTTTCACCTCTTATTCGAGTATAATTCGATTAAGAGGTGAAAAAATGATAAAAACAACTGCTATGATAATTAATGAATTACATGATTACAAAAGTCCAGCAGATAAATTAAAAAGATTAGTTGATGATGGAACATATATACCGATTGTCAGAGGGATGTATGAGACTGATAAGTCAACTCCTGGGTATTATCTTGCAGAAAGCATCTATGGACCGTCTTATTTATCCTTTGAATTTGCATTATCATACTATGGACTAATACCAGAAGCAGTATATACTTTTACGAGTGCAACATTTAACAAGAAGAAAAAGAAGCAGTATGAAACACCTTTCGGCACATTCTTATATAGAGATGTGCCTTGTTCAGTTTATCCATATGGAATAAATGTTTTTGATGAAGGAGAATACTGCTATAAAATGGCATCTCCAGAAAAAGCAATTTGCGATCAATTATATAAAGTGGATAAGATTAATAATTTTAATGAAATGGAAGCATTTTTGTTTGATGATTTAAGAATAGATGAATACCAATTTAGAAAGCTTAAGATGGATGATATAATTTTTTTGTCAGAAAAGTATCATTGTATTAATGTGAAAAGACTTGCAGGGTATATGAGGAGGGCACATAAATGAATTTAATCCTTGAACAGATGTTAAAAGCATATGAGACTACAACTACTTATGATAAGAAAAATGCAATTAAAGAGGTCATGCAAGAGATAGTTTTATGTGGCTTAAGCAGAGGTGGATTCTTTAAACATGCAGCTTTTTACGGAGGCACAGCACTCAGAATTTTTTATGGATTAGACCGTTTTTCAGAAGATTTAGATTTTTCATTAATATACCCCGATACAAGTTTTGATATTAATAAGTTTTTGCCTGCCCTATCGAAAGAAGTGGTCTCATACGGACTTAACGTTATTGTTGAAGAAAAAGAGAAAACTTTTGATTCTAACATTCAGTCAGCCTTTTTAAAAGGTAATACAAAGGAACATTTGATTTTATTTTTCAATAACGAAACGGAATTTAAAAGCATTCCCAAAAACGAAGTGATTAAAATTAAATTTGAAATTGATATTAACCCTCCTAAATATGCAACATTTGAAAGAAAATATCGATTAAAACCAACCCCATATGAAGTTAATTTATATGATCAACCGTCTCTTTTTGCTGGAAAGGTTCACGCAGTATTAGGAAGAAGTTGGCGTAATAGAGTAAAGGGAAGGGATTTGTACGATTATGTTTTTTATCTATCTAATAATATACCTGTTAATTGTAAACATTTAAAAGAAAGGCTGATTCAATCTGGCCATATTAATGAAAAAGATGAATTTACTTTGGTCGATATTAAAAAAATGTTAAATGATAGGTTTGAGCTAATCGATTATTCACAGGCAAAGGATGACGTGGAACCATTTATTAAGAATCGTGAAATTCTTAATATATGGAGTTCGGATTTTTTTAAGTCAATTACTGAAAATCTTCATATAATTTAAAAATAAAGTAGTTGACAGTGTACGGAAAAGTATGTTATATTTTCACATATTACCAAAGTAACGATTTACCATGGTAAAGTATTAAATTAAACAGTGAGGTTCATATGGAAAGAAAGCTATTACATACCCCAGAGGGTGTGCGTGATATTTATAATGGAGAATGCGAGGAGAAGCTGCTCCTTCAAGACAGAATACATAATGTTTTTAAGCTGTATGGATACAGTGATATTCAGACACCATCCTTTGAATTTGCAGATATTTTTAATAAGGAACGCGGTTCAATTGATTCCAAGAATATGTTCAAGTTCTTTGACAGAGAGGGACATACACTTGTATTGAGACCTGATATGACACCCGGTATTGCAAGATGTGCGGCCAAGTATTTTGAGAATACAGCTTCACCTGTAAGACTTTGTTATATTGGTAACAATTTCATTAATAATTCAAGATATCAGGGAAGACTTAAGGAGACAACTCAGGCCGGATGCGAGCTTATGGGTGATGCTTCAATTGAAGCAGATGCAGAGATGATTGCATTGCTTATTGATTCTATTTTAAGCTCAGGACTGACAGAATTTCAGGTTGAGGTTGGTCATATTGGATTCTTCAAAGGACTTGTTCAGGAAGCCAGACTTGGCGAGGACGCTGAGGAGGAGCTTAGAACTATTATCCGTAACAAGAATCTTTTCTTAATTGATGATTTGCTGGAAAAAGAGAATGTAGATAAGAAGCTTCGCGAGACTATATACCAGCTGCCACAGCTTTTCGGAGGAGTTGAGGTTCTTGCTAAAGCCAAAACAATGACTGCTGATACAGATGCTCTTAATGCAATAGGACATCTTGAAAAGGTATATGAGCTCCTTAAGATATACGGCTTTGAGAAATATGTATCCTTTGACCTTGGTGTATTAAGTGAATTAGATTATTATACAGGAGTTATTTTTAAAGCATATACCTATGATGTTGGTGAACCAATTGCCAACGGCGGACGTTACGATAACCTTTTGGGACAGTTTGGTACTAACAGGGCATCAATTGGTTTTTGTATTACAATTGACCTGCTGCATCAGGCCGTTAAGAGACAGAAGATTGAGCTTCCACGTGGGGACAAGGGCAAGCTTCTTGTATATGATGAGGCTAATGCAGGCAACGCTATAAGACTTGCTGCTTTCTTTAGAAACTCAGGCGTGGCAGCTACACTTTCAGTAAAGGCTGACCCTGAGGATTATGACTATTATGAGGATGTAGTGTTTGTAGACAGGACTATTCTTGAAAGGTACGGTATTAATTAATGAGATATATTACTTTTGCACTTGCCAAGGGCAGACTTGCTAAGAAGGCAATGGAGATAATGGAAGAGATTGGTATAACATGTGAAGAGATGAAGGACGAGAAGACCAGAAAGCTTATATTCGTTAATGAAGAGCTTGGTTTCAAATTCTTCCTTGCTAAGGCTTCAGATGTACCTACATATGTAGAATATGGCGCAGCTGACATTGGTATTGTTGGTAAGGATACTCTTTTGGAAGAGAATCGCAAATTATACGAAGTGTATGACTTGGGAATTGGCCGTTGTAAGATGTGCGTATGTGGACCTGAAAGTGCCCGCAGCCTTCTTCAGAACCATGAACTTATCAGAGTTGCTTCTAAGTACCCACATATTGCCAAGGATTATTTTTACAATGTTAAGCATCAGACAGTTGAGATTATTAAGCTTAACGGCTCTGTAGAGCTGGCACCTATCGTTGGACTTTCAGAGGTTATTGTTGATATTGTTGAGACCGGAACAACTCTTCGTGAGAATGGACTTACCGTTCTTGAAGAGGTATGTGACCTTTCAGCAAGAATGGTTGTTAACCAGGTCAGCATGAAGATGGAGAACAGACGTATTTCAGAGATTATTGACAGATTAAGAGAATTAGAGCAGGCAAAATAGAAAGGCGGAATTATAATGAGAATATTAGAACTTAATGAGGACTCCAAGAAGGATATATTAAGTAATCTTTTAAAAAGAAGCCCTAACAGCTATGGAGAATACGAAGGAAGAGTTGCAGCAATTATCTCTGATATCAAAGAGAAGAGAGATGTGGCTGTATTTGACTATACCAAGAGATTTGATGGATTTGACCTTAATGCAGATAACATTGTTGTTACCAGGGAAGAGATTGATGCTGCTTATGTAGAGATAGACCCTGAGCTTGTTACAATTATTCGTGAAGCACTTGTTAATATCAGAGATTATCATGCCAGACAGAAGCGCAACAGCTGGTTCAATTCTACTGAGCGCGGAACCATTCTTGGACAGAAGATTACTGCTCTTAGAAGAGTTGGAGTATATGTTCCAGGTGGCAAGGCTGCTTACCCTTCATCAGTTCTTATGAATGTAATGCCAGCCAAGGTTGCAGGTGTTGATGAGATTATTATGACAACTCCTCCTGGAGCCGACGGCAAAATATATTGTGGTACACTTGTAGCTGCTAATGAAGCTGGGGTTGACAGGATATACAAGGTAGGCGGAGCTCAGGCTATTGCAGCACTTGCTTATGGTACAGAGAGTATTCCTAAGGTTGATAAGATTGTTGGACCTGGTAATATCTATGTAGCCCTTGCTAAGAAGGCTGTATATGGACAGGTTGGTATTGATTCTATTGCCGGTCCCAGTGAGATTATGGTCCTCGCAGATGAGACAGCTAATCCAAGATATGTTGGAGCCGATATGCTTTCACAGGCAGAACATGATGAGCTTGCCTCAGCTATTCTCGTAACTACTTCAAAAGAACTTGCCCAGAAGGTATCAGATGAGATTGATGGCTTCCTTAAGGTCCTTTCAAGAAAAGAGATTATTCAGAAATCTCTTGATAATTACGGATATATTCTTATTGCCAAGGATATGCAGGAAGCTGTAGATGTAGTTAACGAGATTGCCTCAGAGCATCTTGAAATTGTTACTAAGGACCCTTTCCAGACTATGACTAAGATTCGTAATGCAGGTGCTATTTTCCTTGGAGAATATTCCTCTGAGCCACTGGGAGATTATTTTGCAGGACCTAACCACGTTCTTCCTACTAATGGAACAGCTAAGTTCTTCTCACCACTTGAGGTTGACGATTTCATTAAGAAATCAAGCATTATCTCATACTCAAGAGAGGCACTTATGGAAGAACATGAGAACATTGAGAAATTTGCCAAGGCAGAGGGACTTACAGCTCATGCTAATTCAATCAGCGTAAGATTTGAGGAGTGAATATGATTAAAAGAACAGCAGCAATTACAAGAAAAACATCAGAAACTGATATAGATATGTATCTTAATCTTGATGGCAAGGGAGATACTGAGATTGATACAGGCATTGGCTTTTTTGACCATATGCTTAACAGCTTTGCCCGTCATGGTCTGTTTGACCTTAAGCTTACGGTTAAGGGAGATTTACGCGTCGACTGTCATCACACAATTGAGGACACTGGAATTGTTCTTGGAGAGGCTATTAAGAAGGCCCTTGGTGACAAACGTTCAATTAAGCGTTTTGGTTCTTTTCTCCTTCCAATGGATGAGAGCTTAGTTATGTGTGCCATTGACCTTTCTGGAAGACCTTACCTTGTATTCGACGCTGCATTTAATGCAGAGCGTGTGGGATACATGGATACTGAGATGGTAAAAGAATTCTTTTATGCAATATCATATTCAGCAGGTATGAACCTTCACATTAAGGAAATGTATGGTGAGAACAGCCACCACATTATTGAAGCAATGTTTAAGGCTTTCGCAAGAGCCCTGGATGATGCTATAACAATTGACCCAAGAGTAGGTGGACTTCCTACAACGAAAGGAGCTCTCTAAGATGCAGTTATATCCGGCAATTGATATGAAGGACGGCAAGTGCGTCAGATTAAAACAAGGTGAATTCACAGAGGTAACGGTATACTGTGATGAGCCATATAAGGTTGCTCAGTATTTTGAGCAGAATGGGGCTACATTCATTCACTTAGTTGACCTTGATGGAGCACTTGAGGGTCATTCAGTTAATGAAGAGACGATTAAGAAGGTTGTTAACTCAGTAAATATTCCTTGTGAGTTAGGCGGAGGAATCCGTACTATGGAGGATATTGAGAGAGTACTTTCTTATGGAATATATAGAGTAATTATTGGAACCAAGGCTGTTAAGAATCCGGAATTTGTTCGTGAGGCAATTGAGAGATTTGGTGCTGAGAGAATCGTTGTTGGTGTTGATGCCAAGAACGGTATGGTAGCAATTGAGGGTTGGGGAGAGGTGTCTGACAAGACTGCACTTTCTCTATGTATGAATATGAAAGAAATGGGTGTTCAGTCCATTGTCTATACAGACATTTCCAAGGATGGAATGCTTATGGGACCTAATATTCCTATGACTTGGGAACTCACAGAAAAAACTGGACTTAATATTATAGCTTCTGGTGGAGTATCAAGTATGGAGGACCTTAAGAAGCTTTCTGATGCTGGAATTCGTGGCGCTATCATAGGTAAAGCCATCTATGAGAGCAGAGTTAATGTAGCTGAGGCTGTATATGAGATTGAAAAGCCTGCTTCACTTACCAGTGCTATTCCATATAGTGAGTTTAAGCTTAACAGTGATGGAATGATTCCTGTTGTTGTTCAGGAATATGGCACAAATGAGGTTCTTATGGTTGCATATATGAACGAAGAGTCTTACAATATGACTATAAGCACCGGAAAGATGACTTATTACAGCAGAAGCCGTCAGGAATTATGGATTAAGGGTCTTACATCTGGACATTTTCAGTATGTTATGAGTCTGGCTCTTGATTGTGATAATGACACAATTCTTGCTAAGGTAAGACAGGTTGGGGCCGCATGCCACACCGGAGCTCATTCATGCTTTTTTAAGGAGCTGGCTTCTAGAGCCTGATATATGAGAAAATTAATTATAACCAATTATAAGGATAAGCGTGTTGGAGTTCTGATTGAGAACAATAAGACAATCAGAATTGAAGCATACGGTTATCAAAAGGAATCCATTATTAACAATATATATGTAGGCCGTGTACGGGACGTGGTGGCCAATATTAACGCAGCATTTGTGGAGATTGCTCCACAGGTGGTGTGTTATTTGTCTTTAAAAGACAATCAGAATATTATCTTTCTTAACCGTAAGAATACCAATAAGGTATGTCAGGGAGATTTGCTTCTGGTACAGGTAAGTAAGGCGGCGGTTAAGACCAAGGATGCGGTTGTGACCTGTAATATATCACTTCCAGGCAAATATGCTGCACTTGAAGCAGATTCCTCCGCTCACGTTGGAGTTTCAAGAAAGATTACTGATTCAGTCAGAGCAGGAGAGCTTAAAAAGCTTATTATGCCTTACTGTACAGACAGAATAAGCTTTATTATAAGAACAGATGCTGCAAATGCTGCGGATTCTGATATTATTGAGGAGGTCAGGAGTTTAATAGCCCAGTATGAAACAATGATACAGACAGCAGCAACGAGAACTGCATTCACTGTTATGTACAGGTCAAGACCGGAGCTCATTAATGATATTGAAGCATTAAGACTTACAGGGGATGACGAGATTGTAACAGATATGCAAGAGGTATTTGATACAATTGTGGCCAACCTGCCAGCTGCACCTGTAAGAATGTATAATGATACAATGCTTTCACTTACCAGTCAGTACAGCATTATGTCACGTATTGAAGCAGCACTGAAGCCTCATGTATGGCTTAAATCCGGTGGATATCTTGTTATAGAGCCTACTGAGGCTCTGACAGTAATAGATGTTAATTCCGGCAAATTTGACGGCAGGGGACAGCAGCGAGAGGAGACTTTTCTTAAGATTAATCTGGAGGCGGCAGATACTATAGCTACAGAGCTGGCAGTAAGAAATATTTCAGGAATAATAATAGTGGATTTTATCAGTATGACCTGTGAAGCTAACAGAGAGGCTGTTAGAAAAAGGCTGTGCCAGCTTATTGCAAAGGACCCTGTAAGGACGGTTTTTGTTGAATTTACCAGACTTGACCTGGCAGAGCTTACAAGGAAGAAAATCAAGCCACCGCTGTATGAGATGCTTAAATAATTTTTTATCTTACTATTGAAGCCATTTATTTTATGTACTATAATGATAAAAATGCTAGGGGAGGCATAATACTAATGAAAAATAGAAGAAAAACTATCAAATTCAAAATTTTATCAAGATTAAGTGCTGTTGTGCTTATACTTGTAATTCTTACGATCACGTCAAGCGTATTTTTAACCTACAGACTGAACAAACGTGACAACATGAAGATTATGAATGCAATTGCTGACGAATATGCTGAGAAAATTGACGGCTGGATTGTTGATAAGTCTCAGATTGTTATTCAGACAGCAAATCTTGTATCGACGCTGTCCCTTGATACAGATGAATATAAGCCGGTTATAAGGACTACTCTTACCAAACTTGATTCATCAGTTCTTGACATTTACTATGCTTTTGCTGACAGAACACTGTATATGGGCTCTGGCAGTGAGGAGGGGCTTCCGTCAGATTTTGATGCAACCACAAGAGACTGGTATAAGAATGCAATTGATAATAAGGGAGTATATGTTACATCTCCATATGTTGACACAAGTACAGGAGCCATGGTAATTACAATCAGCTATCCAATGTATGATGACAATGCAGTTCTTGGTGTTGTAGGAATGGATGTAAAGGTTGATGAGCTTGTTAAAATTGTATCAGAGCTAAGCTATGATAAGAATTCATATGCATACCTGTGTGATAAAGATGGCAATATAATATATCATCACAATGAGGAATATCTTCCAACAGCAGATGCGGTTACTTCTCTTGCCCAGGTTCTTGAAAACCGGGAAGAGTTACCTGAATATGATGCATACAAGTATAATGACTATGATGGAACACTGGTATTTGCAGCAGAGTCTGACATGTCAGTGTCTGGCTGGACAATTGGAATTGTATCACCTACCTCCAATACATCTAATGGGACAAGCTCATTATTTTACGCAATCATAGTAATATCAATTGCTTTATATGCGGGCTTCTTTGTAATCGGTGAGCTTACAATTAATAAGGCATTAAAGCCTATAAAGAATCTTAAAAGATTTGCAACAGGGGATTTTTCAGATACGGATGAAAAAGACTTTGATGACAGGGTTCCTGACACATACAAAACTGAAGCAGAGCAGATTATGGATGCTACTGCCAATGTTAAGAAACAGATTAGGGCTACAATTCTAAGTACTATGGATGAAGCAGCCAGAATAGGCGAGGTAGTGGATAATACCAATGCCGAGATGTACGAGCTGTCTGAAAAGGTTGGCAATATATCAGGTACAATTGCAGTACTGACCAATAAAACACAGCAGGTATCAGACATCAGCCGGGAGGCTTCAATAAGCGGCGGTGAGATTAATACAGTTATTGAGACAATTGCCAAAAGTGCTTCCGAGGCTGCCGTTACAGGTGGTGAAATTAATGACAGAGCCAACGAGCTTATGACTCAGACTGACAGCAGTGTAAACGCAGCAACAGATATTTATGATGATACCCAGCATAAGCTTATTCAGTCAATTGAGGATGCCAGAAAGGTTGACCAGATTAAGGCTCTTGCTGATAAAATATCAGGTATTTCAGAGCAGACCAGTCTTTTATCTCTAAATGCTTCCATAGAAGCAGCAAGAGCAGGAGAACAGGGTAAGGGCTTCGCAGTAGTTGCGTAAGAGATTAAGAAGCTTAGTGAAGAAAGCCAGAGTGCTGTCGGTGATATTCAGACAATAACAGAAGAGATTATCAGCAGTGTTGCCGCTCTTTCAGAGAATTCCAATAAGATGCTGGAATTTATTGATAAACAGGTACTTAACGATTATGATAATATGAAGAATACAGCCAGACAGTATAAGCTGGATGCAGAAAGCTATCTTGAGATTGCAACCAATCTGGGAGCTGCCTGTGAGGAGATGAGCTCATCAATGAGCACAGTTTTAGGACAGATGGAGAATGTGTCCTCAATCAATCAGGAAATATCTGCTGAGATGAAATCAATTGATTCTGCAGCAGCAGACAGTGCCAAGAATACTGACGAGATATCCAACCAGGTTAGAACACTTGAAGAGCTTAGCAGCAGTCTCAATGAGATACTTAAGCATTTTACCGTTTGATATCATATATAACACTTTAGAAATGGAGAACAGCAATGATAAGCAAAAGACTTACAAACATGGAAGAAAGACCGGTATTTCCAAAGCGTGCAGTAATAACAGGAGGAATGCCATATGGCAATAAGGAACTCCATTTTGGACATGTTGGCGGCATGTTTGTTCATGCAGATATTTTTGCCAGATTCTTAAGAGACAGAATCGGTAAAGACAACGTTATTTTCGTATCAGGTACCGACTGCTACGGTTCACCTATTATGGAAAGCTTCCGTAAGCTTAAGGAAGATGGCTATGAAGGTACAATAGAGGATTACGTTACGCGTAATCATAACAGCCAGAAGGCTACTCTTGATAAGTATGAGATGAGCTTCAATCTTTTTGGCGCATCTGCACTTGGAAAAACAGGAGAAATGCATAAGCAGGTATCCAAAGAGGTATTTGAAACCCTCTATAAGAATGGATATATCAAAAAAATGAGCTCTCCACAGTTCTATGATGAGAAAATGGGAGTTTTTTTGAATGGACGTCAGGTTGTAGGACGCTGTCCTATTGATGGCTGCCAGTCTGAGAAGGGCTATGCAGATGAATGTTCACTGGGACATCAGTATATGCCTGAGGAGCTGATTAATCCGATAAGTACACTTTCAGGTGAAAAGCCGGTTCTTAAGAATGTAACTAACTGGTATTTTGCTCTTGAGGATTGTATTGATATGATGGAGGAAAGAGTACAGTATCTCCAGAAAAATTCTAACACACGTAAATATGAGCTTAATACAATAGATGAGTTTCTGAAAAAGCCTGTTCTCTACGTTCAGAAAAAATACATGAATGGAGAAGAGGGAGCACCATCACTTGAGGCAGTTGAAGCACAGCTTCCAGAGCATTCAACTGTTAATGAGGAGAAGAAGCCTTCCGTTACCTTTGAGTTTAAGAATCTTGATGACCGTGATTCAGCTAAGAAGGTGCTTGATTCACTTAATATCAGATACCGTTCAGGTAAAACACTGGTTCCATTCAGACTCTCCGGAAATATTGAATGGGGTGTTCCTGTTCCGGACTGTGAGGACCAGAAGGACCTTACCTTCTGGGTATGGCCGGAATCTCTATGGGCTCCAATTTCCTTTACAAGAGCATATCTTGAAGAAAAGGGTGCCGCTCCTGATGAGTGGAAAAAATGGTGGAACGATGATGAATCAATTGTATATCAGTTTATTGGCGAGGATAACATCTATTTCTATGCTATAGCTGAAATGGCAATGTTTACAGGACTTACAGTTCCTAAAAATGAAAAGCCTGATATGGAAAAGATTAACCTTCCTCATATTATTCCTAACAGACATATTCTTTTTATGGATACCAAGGCAAGCTCAAGCTCAGCAATCAAGCCACCTATGGCTAATGAGCTTTTGGAATATTATACACCTGAACAGCTTAGGATGCATTTTATGAGTCTTGGTCTGTCCTCTAAGAGTACAGGCTTTAAGCCACAGGTATATATGCCTGAAGAGGAAAGACAGGGAGCCGATATGGTTCTTAAGGAGGGAAATCTCCTTACCAATGTATTTAACAGACTTATTCGTTCCTGTTTCTATGCTGTTCAGTCTAACCATGATGGTAAGATTCCGGCAGGAGAGGTAAGCGAGAAAATTCTTAAGCTTACTAAGGACAGTGTATTGGAATACGAAAGACATATGTACAACCATGAATTCCACAGAATTGCATATGTTATTGATTCATATATCAGAGAGATTAACAAGCATTGGGTTAATAACGTAAAGGTGGCTGACCGTGATGGTAATGATGAGCTGAGACGTCAGACCTTGATTGACTGTTTCTATGCATGCAAAATAATTGCCATTCTTGTTCATCCAATTGCACCTAAGGGCTGTGAGATGTTCAGAGATTATATGAATATTGGCGAAGAGCTCTGGAACTGGGAGCATATTTTTGAGCCAATTGAATATTACACAGGTAATCTTGCAGAACATGAGCTTAAATTCCTGGAACCACGTGTGGATTTCTTTGAAAAACTTGAATGTCAGTTTGATAAATAATAATTTTGTGCCTCTGAATATTTATTCAGGGGCATATTTATTGTTCTTCGCGGTATCATAGACTAAAAATAGCTAAAAAAGTCGAAAAAAGTAATATTAGATATTGTATCTGGGAAATTAGTATTATATAATAGGAGCAGAGTACGAATTGTTTTTACATTGTATATATTTTTGAGGTGGAATATATGGAGTCTGAACAGGTAATTCGTGATATTTTTAATGATGTATTGGGATGCATAATTATATTTGATAATGAAGGTAAGGTTACCTTTATTAATAATGCGGGTCAGGGGGAACTAGGTTATTCACTGGATTCTTTGTATATACACAATATTCTTTGTGTAATTTTTCCTGATAAAGATGTAGATATTGCACGGTATGTTGAATCTGCCAGCCAGGGTGAGATAGAGACGCCTGTATATAGAGCTAATAATACGTGTTTTCCTGCCAAGGTTAAGCTTAACAGAATTGTATTTGATAATAAGCAAAGTGTTAATATTGCTTCAATTATTAATATTACTGATGAGCAGTATCTTGAAAGTGAAATGCATAATGCGGTTAAGCATATGGAAGATGTTATGCGAACCCGTAATGAATTTGTTGCCAACATAACCCACGAGCTGCGAACACCGGTTAATGGGATTAAGGGTCATGTTAAGAATCTTCAGATGGAGGAGCCCGATTCCGGTAAGCGCAGAACAATGGATATTATCCTTAAGTGCTGCTCCAATATGGAAAAGATAATTAACGATATGCTGGATTTTTCCAAGATTGAAGCGGGTAAGTTTGAGCTTAATATACAGGAATTTGATTTCAGGGAATGTATTAATCATGTTGTTGAGACTAATCTTCCTGTCGCCAATGAGAAGGGAATTGGTCTTTCCATTACAGTTGCTGAGGATATACCAGCTAAGCTTATTGGAGATGATTTACGACTTACCCAGATTCTTAATAACCTTATATCTAATGGAATGAAATTCACATCCATTGGTTCGGTTAAGGTTGAAGTATATAGAACCTTCCAGAAAAATGATGTTGTAGAGCTTACTTTTTTTGTAATAGATACAGGTATAGGAATTGGACCAGAGCAAAAGGATAGACTGTTTAAAAGCTTTTCCCAGGTGGATGGCTCGGTCACAAGGCAGTATGGTGGAACAGGACTGGGACTTTTTGTTACAAGGCAGCTTGTCGAACTGATGAATGGCTCAATTACGGTAAGCAGTGAGAGGGGTAAGGGCAGTACATTTTCTTTTACTGTATGCTTTAAGACTAATGAAACCGGACGGGATAAGGAGAAGATAATCAGTCTTCCTTCCTTTAAGCAGAATATTTCCATAGATAATGAAAACACAAGCGAACAGGCGTTTATATATGGAAGTCCTGAGAATAAGAAACAGACCAGAAGTATGTATGAGAAGCTGCTCTTATCAGTAGAGATTGGTAACTGGGAAAAAGCAGAGTATTTTGCAGATGTTCTTAAGAAACTTCTTGGTGGTGCTGATGATGAACTGAAACACAAACTTTTCAGAATGACAATGTCAATAAGAAAAGAGGATTACGATAAAAGCATAGCTTATATCAATGAAATGATGAACTGACAAGGAGGGAGACAGCAAAAGGATGGAAATGGAGATTACACAACAGGCAACACCTGTAGTTATGATTGTTGATGATATCGAAGTCAATGTCAGACTTTTGGAAAAAATGATTAAACGAATGGGTTACACTCCTATGACAGCGACCTCTGTAGACCAGGCACTTGAATTGCTCAAAGACAGACTTCCATCTGTTTTTCTTTTGGATATTGTTATGCCTGGGACTGATGGTTATCAATTCTGCGAGATGCTTAAAAATAATCCTGTGACCAGAGACATTCCTGTTATTTTTGTTTCAGCAGTTGATGAAATCAGTGACAAGGAAAAAGCCTTTAAGCTTGGTGCTGTAGATTTCATACATAAGCCATATGAATATGGTGAGATTGCCATGCGACTTGATACACATTTAAAGCTGTATTTTATGCAGAAGGAACTGACTGAGAATAATGTCAGACTTAATATGGTTGTAAAGGAGCAGGCATGGAAGCTTGAAGAGGAGCAGAAAAGACTGCTTAAAGCCTTTTCAACCTTTGCAGATGGTGAAAGATATCTTGGCATGGAAACGCATATTGAATACGTTGCTGCTAATGCAAGGCTTTTAGCACAGGCACTTAATTTTACAGAACGATATGAGAATCAGATATCCTCAACCTTTGTTGACGCAATTGAAATTGCAGCATCTATTCACGACATTGGAAAGGTAACTATTCCCAAAGAGATTCTTGATAAATCAACTGCTCTTTCGGAATATGATATGAATATTATAAGACAGCATACATCTAATGGAAGCGAGCTTTTAAGAGACGTTTATGAGAATGCAGATGACAATTATTTTGCTAAAATGGCAATAGATGTTGTTAGGTGGCATCATGAGAACTGGGATGGAACAGGATATCCTGATGGACTTAAGGGTGATGAAATTCCATTGGCAGCGAGAATTGTTTCAATTGTAGATACATATGATGTAATTCTACGTGAAAGAGTATATATGAAGCAGCATACCTATGAAGAAGCAATACAGATAATGAAAGACGAAACAGGCAGAAAGTTTGACCCATATATCATGGACACATTTTTCAGAATTGAAAAACAGTTCAAAAAGAATCCGCCTGCCAACTACATCAAGGAGCGAACATCTTTATGACAGATAATGAATTTGGCAGAATTGTGCAGTATATGCACAATAGGTTCGGAATAGATTTAAGTGAAAAAAAGCGATTGTGTCAGGAAGAATGGATTTCTATCTGGAATCCCATGGATATTCTGATTATTCAGCTTTTATGGATGAGGTGGAACTCAATCCTAAGGGCGATGCTGCCGTGACACTGGTAGATATGCTTACCACCAACCATACATATTTTATGCGAGAGTTTGACCATTTTCAGTTTTTCCGGGATGTTGTTCTTCCAGAGCTTCGGGAAAAAGAAAAATATTCACACGATATGAGAATATGGTCAGCTGCGTCCTCCTCAGGAGAAGAGGCATATACGCTTGCAATGCTTGTTAAGGATTATCTTTCCTTTGAATATAATCAGTGGAATACAGAAATTCTGGCAACAGATATTTCTCTTAAGGTTCTTTCAGAGGCTGTTTCAGGGATATATACAGCACAAAGAATTGAACCGTTGCTGCCCCGATGGAAGCATATGTATTTTACACGGATTGACGAAGAACATTATCAGGTTAATGAGGATATACGTAATAATGTTATTTTCAGACAATTTAATCTGATGAATCCATTTCCGTTCAGAAAGAAAATGCATGTAGTTTTTCTTAGAAATGTAATGATATATTTTGATGACAAGACCAAGAAGGAATTACTTGACAAGGTATATGATGTAATGGAGCCGGGAGGTTACCTTTTTATTGGTACAACAGAATGTATTGACAGAAACAGTACACCGTTTCAATATGTTGGACCTTCCGTATACAAAAAATAGAAAAAGTGGTGAAGAATTATGCGTAAAATCAAAGTACTTGTAGTTGAAGATTCAATGTTTTTCCGCGAACTTCTAGTTAAATGTCTTAATGCAGACCCGGCTATTGATGTGGTTGGTACTGCCGGAGACCCTTACGAAGCCCGAGATGCCATTCTTAAGTATGAACCAGATGTAATGACACTTGATGTTGAACTTCCAAAGATGAGCGGTATTGAATTCCTAAGGAAATTAATGCCTCAATACCCATTGCCAGTAGTAGTTATAAGTGCCCTTAATGATAAGGTATTTGATGCACTGCAGGCTGGCGCTGTTGAATTTGTTAATAAGCCGTCGGGACTTGATGCAGCACGGCTTGCCGAATTTATGAAGAGAGAGCTGGTAACCAAAATCAAAATTGCCTCAACTGTAAAGGTTGGTGAACATAAAAAGGTAATTGCAGCCCAGCATCCGTCAGGAAACATTGTAAGGGACGACCTTGTTGTTGCAATTGGAGCTTCAACAGGAGGAACCGAGGCTATATTTGATGTTGTAAAGGAATTTGGACCAGATATTCCCGGAACCGTTGTAGTTCAGCATATGCCACCTGGATTTACCAAAATGTATGCAGACAGACTTAATAATCAGTGCAGAGTCGTTGTTAAGGAGGCTCAGACCGGTGACAGGGTTTTAAAAGGACAGGTTTTAATTGCACCGGGAGATGCCCATATGCGCCTTATAAAGGTTAATGGAATATATCAGGTAGAGTGCAGGCAGGCTCCTAAGGTTAATGGACACTGCCCGTCAGTGGATGTTCTTTTTGATTCAGTTGCAGCTGCTGCAGGACGAAAAGCCGTTGGTATTATTCTTACAGGAATGGGAAGAGATGGTGCCACAGGCCTGTTACACATGCGCGAGGCGGGTGCAAGAACGATAGGTCAGAACGAAGCAAGCTGTATAGTATATGGAATGCCAAAAGCGGCATTTGATGATGGGGCTGTAGAAGTACAGGCCGACCTTTCACAGATAGCAGCCAAGACATATCAGATAATTAATCAAATGTAAAAAAAAGGAGCAGAAAAATGAAAGTACTTATTGTTGAAGATGATTTTGCCAGCCGTAAATTCATAATGAATTATCTTTCCAATTATGGTGAATGCGATGTTACAGTTGATGGAATGGAGGCAGTGGATGCCTTTATGATGGCAATGGAGGATGGAACACCATATGACCTCATATGCCTGGATGTTATGATGCCTGTAATGGATGGTTATCAGGTCCTTAAAACCATACGTGACATTGAAACCCAGAAAAAGCTTACGGAAGACGAAAAAGCCAAGGTTATAATGATGACGGCACTTAATGAAGAGAAAAATGTTAAAAAGGCATTTGAACTGGGATGTACAGTATACTGTGCAAAGCCGGTAGATGTTGATAAGCTGTATGAAGTAATGAAAAAAATGAAGCTGGTGGAGTAGCCCTGCTTAAATGTGAAAGGAGAGAATAACTGATGGGAGAAGAATTCAGTACAGATGGAATGCTGGACATGTATCTGTACGAAAATGGACAGCTTCTTGAACAGCTGGAAGCGACAACCCTTGAGAAAAAAGATGATTCCAGCTTCGATGAAGCAACTATCAACGAATTTTTCAGGGTAATGCATACTATTAAGGGCTCATCCGGTATTATGATGTACGATAACATAACAAAGCTTTCTCATAAGCTTGAAGATGTATTTTATTATCTAAGAGAATCGCATCCGGATAATGTTCCTCAAAAAAAGCTTGTAGATTATATTTTTAAGGTATGTGATTTTATTTCCTCTGAATTTGACAAAATCAGGGATGGCGGCACCCCTGATGGCAATCCGGACGAGTTAATTGGACAGCTGGACAAGTTTCTTGATAAGATTAAGAATAATGTAAAGGAAAGTGGTGAGGAATTGCCACCGGAAAATACATATGTAGCTCCAAGCCAGTTCTACATTGCTCCAATGGCAACGGAGAGCAGTAAATTTTATAAAATATCTGTATATTACCGCCCTGATACGGAAATGGCCAATATAAGAGCCTATACAGCGGTATATTCCTTAAAAGAGGTTGCAGAAGACCTGCTTTTTAAACCAGAGGATATAATTACAGATGATGCAGTGGCAGCAGACATACTGGAAAATGGTTTTCATATGCTGCTCCAGTCTCAAAGTGATGAGGAATCAATTAGAAAAATAATTGACAGCTCAGGTGTGGACCACATAGATATTACCCAATGTACCTCTGATGAATATCTAAAGGGCTTTGATACACCAGTGCTTGTTACCGGTGGCAAGGTTATTGACCTGGATTCCAGCGTAGAATCAATTGAAGCAAAAGCTGCAAAGGAAGCGGCAAATGATGAACCAAAGCCAGGTGATTACGTTATTAAATCCAAGGAGCCAGGTAAGCCAAAGCAGCTGGCCAAGCATCAGAAGGCAGCGCAGCAGACCTTTATAAGTGTTAATGTTGAAAAAATGGATTCCTTAATGGATTTAATAGGTGAAATAGTTATTGCAGAATCAGTTGTTATGCAAAATCCTGACCTTAAGGTTCCGGGACTTAATCTCAGTAATTTTCAGAAAGCGGCTGCACAGCTTGGAAAGGTAACCTCAGAGCTGCAGGATGTAATAATGTCAATGCGTATGATGCCATTGACTAATACATTTACCAAAATGAATCGAATTGTATACGATACATCAAGAAAACTTGGCAAGGATATTGAGCTTACACTTATAGGCGAAGATACTGAGGTGGATAAAAATATTATTGAGCATATATCTAATCCGCTTATGCATTTAATCAGAAACTCTGTTGACCACGGAGTTGAGATGCCTGAGGAGAGAAAAGCCGCAGGAAAGCCAGAGCAGGGTAATATAACTCTGGAAGCAAGAAATGAAGGCGGCAAGGTATTCATTATTGTTAAGGACGATGGAAAGGGTATGAATCCTGCCAAGCTCTTTAAAAAAGCCAAGGAAAATGGGCTTATTGAGCCGGGCAAAACAATATCTGACTATACGGAAAAAGAAATATATCAGTTTATTACATATCCGGGATTTTCCACCAAGGAACAGGTTACAGAGCTTTCAGGCCGAGGCATTGGAATGGATGTAGTAGTTAAAAATATTCAGGAAATAGGCGGTCAGCTTGAGATTGAGAGTAAGGAAGGCCTTGGCTCTACAATGACTCTTAAAATTCCACTTACTCTTGCTATTATGGATGGAATCGTAATGAAGGTTGGAACAACAACCTTTGCTCTGGAAACCGGTGCTATTAAGGAGTTTTTAAATGTCAGGGAATGTGACATGGTCCACGAGCCGGGCGGAGAAGAATATGTAATGGTTCGAGGAAAATGCTTCTCTGTAGTCAGACTTAGTGAGCGCTATGGAATAACAGATGCAGTTAATGACGTGGACAAAGGCATAATGATACTTGTTGAACATGAGAAAAAACAGGTTTGTCTATTCGTTGACCATCTCATTGGTGGTCAGGAAATTGTTGTTAAACCAATTCCTTCGTATATTAAGAAGGTTAAGGGAATATCCGGCTGTACACAGCTTGGCGATGGAAGCATTGCATTGATTCTGGATGCAGGCGGATTAATTACCAAATAATAACAGGAGGTTATCATGGCAGAAGAATTAGATGAAGAAATGCTTGAAGAGGATACTGAAAAAGGAAAATACATGACCTTCAAATCCGGAAATGAAAGCTTCGGAATTGAACTTCAGTACGTAAGAGAAATAATTGGGATTCAGCCAATAACGGCTATTCCTGAGGTTGAAGGCTACATTAAAGGTCTTATCAATCTAAGAGGAAAAATAATTCCGGTAATAGATGTAAGAGTGCGTTTTAATCAGGAAGCAATTCCTTATACAGACAGAACCTGTATAATAATCATTAATGTAAAAAATACTGTTGTAGGACTTATTGTTGAAACTATCGAAGGCGTTGCACAGATTAATGATGACCAGATTGAGCCACCTCCAACACTTTCTGTAGGTAATACCAAGAATCATTTTGTATATGGACTTGGAAAGACAGAAGGTTCAGTTAAGCTTTTGCTTGACCCTCAGAAGCTCATTCGAGATGAAGAGCTGGCAGTACTTGAGGAAATCGCAGAGGAAGGCGAAAAGGAGGTCACAGAATGAAAAGAGAAAATTTAATTGGCTATGTTAAAATTGGATATGGCTGTGTATCTGTAGAAATGTTTATTCTTGCAGTTCTGTCCATTCTTCAGCTTACTGGTGTTTTAAAAGCAGATTCCACCGGCAGGACTATGGGGATATTAGTTACTGTAGCATTGGTTCTGCTTAGTCTTTCTGCTGTTATTGCTACTTACTCAATAATATCAAAAAGACTTACTGCACCACTTGCTAAAATTCAAAATGCTGCCAAGGAAATATCCGAAGGAAATACAGAGATTGAATTAAAGGATTTTAAAAATGATGAAATTGGAACACTGGCTGAAGAATTCAAGGTAATGATTAGCTACATTCAAAAGCAGGCAGAGCTTGCCAAGATGATTGCATCAAAAAATCTAGATATTGATGTTCTTCCAAAATCAGAAAAGGATGAGCTTGGACAGGCATTTAAGCTCCTTGTTGATTCAAATAATCAGATGCTTTTAAGCATTCGTGAATCAGGCGGACAGCTTCTTGCAGGAGCAGGTCAGGTAGCCAGTGCCAGCCAGGCGCTTGCGCAGGGCTCTACAGAGCAGGCAAGTGCAATTGAAGAGATAACAGCATCAATGAATGACATTGCCAGAAAGACTAATGATAATGCAACACAGGCAACTGATGCTGACAAGCTTTCTCATGAGGTTAAGGAAGAAATTGTCCTTAGTAATGAAAGAATGCAGCAGCTTATGACATCTATGAATGACATAAGCGCATCCTCCCATAAGATTTCCAAGGTTATTAAGGTTATCGATGATATTGCATTCCAGACTAATATTCTTGCACTGAATGCTACTGTTGAGGCAGCCAGAGCCGGTGTGCATGGAAAAGGCTTTGCAGTTGTTGCTGAAGAGGTAAAGGCACTTGCTGAAAAGAGTGCTGCAGCAGCTGCTGATACAGCAGACCTTATTCAGAATTCCATTGAGAAAGTTGAGGATGGCAATAACATTGCTGCCACAACAGCTGAATCTCTTGAAACAGCTGTTGATGGACTTGAAAAGGTAGTTACAATAATTGACCAGATTGCAGAAGCCTCCAATGGACAGGCAACAGCAGTTGCCCAGATTAATATTGCGATGTCTCAGGTATCACAGGTTGTTCAGACTAATTCAGCAACAAGTGAGCAGTGTGCATCTGCCAGTGAAGAGCTATCCAACCAGGCTCGTAATTTAAGAGAGCTTATAGCCGGATATAAATTAAAAAATAACGATAGAAGGGGTATAACATTATGAAAAAGGTTCGTATTTTGTCAGAAATAAGAAAGGCATTTTACCTGATGGGTACACTGACAGCTATGCTTGCAGTTGTTGGAATTCTTGCAGTCAATGATGTATTTACTAATAAATCAGTTGCTTTGATAATTATAATTATAGAGGCTGTTTTTTCTATTATAATAGGTGCTGTAGCTGCCAGAAGAATATGCAATGCTATAAGAAAGCCTGTTGCTGACCTTGATTATATTGCCAAAGAACTTGCAGATGGCAATGCTGATATTGATGTACCAGAAGCCTTAAGTATTGAATTTGATGAGGTTATTAAGGCCTTCAGAAAGACAATTGATTCAACTAAAATGCATGCAATTCATGCTGAGGATGTTGCAAAGGGAAATCTTGCAATTGATATTAAAGTCAGTTCAGACAAGGATATGCTTGGCAATGCTCTTGCAGACCTGGTCAGAGATAACAATAATGTCCTTCTTGGAATCAGAGAATCAAGTGTTCAGCTTTCAGCAGGTGCAGGTCAGGTAGCCAGTGCCAGCCAGGCTCTTGCACAGGGTTCTACAGAACAGGCAAGCGCAATTGAAGAGATTAATGCTTCTATGATTGAAATTGCTAATAAAACCAATAATAATGCATCAGCTGCTACAAATGTAGATAAGATTGCCCACAATATGCAGGATAATGCAGATAACGGAAGCAGTCAGATGAAGAAGGTAGTTGTTGCAATGGAGGATATTAATAAAGCCTCTCACAGCATTTCTAAGATTATTAAGACAATTGATGATATTGCCTTTCAGACCAATATTCTTGCACTTAATGCCACAGTAGAGGCAGCAAGAGCCGGTGTACACGGAAAAGGCTTTGCAGTTGTTGCTGAAGAGGTAAAGGCACTTGCTGAAAAGAGTGCAGCAGCTGCAGCTGAAACTGCTGATATGATTCAAATGTCTATTGAAAAAACTGAAGATGGTGCTAAAATGGTTAAGGGTCTTGCTGATTCATTATCAGAGCTTACTCAGGCACTTGGAGAGATTGTATCAGGCATTGATGAAATTGCAAATGCATCAAGTGAACAGGCTACAGCAGTCAGTCAGATTAATCTTGCGATTAACCAGGTATCACAGGTTGTTCAGACCAACTCAGCAACAAGTGAACAGTGTGCATCTGCCAGTGAAGAGCTTTCTAATCAGGCACAGAATCTTAGAAACCTTATTTCCGGGTATAAGCTTAAGGAAAACAGCTATACTAATCCGGTATACCAGAATATACCCGCTAATGACAGCAGCTTATACAGCTATAAGGGTGGAAGTGATTCAGCGAAAAATGAGAAAATAATTTCTCTTGATGGAAATTTTGGAAAGTATTAAAAATAAATCGTTGACAAACCAAGAATAGTATTATAGAATATTCTAGTGTGCCGCACAGCGAGGTTATAAGCTCTTATTTATAAGACACCAAAGCTGGCGAGTATTGATAATAGGAGGTGCCAGTATGTACGCAATTATTGCAACAGGTGGTAAGCAGTACAGAGTATCTGAAGGCGACGTTATCAAAGTTGAGAAACTTGGAGTTGCAGCCGGAGAGACTGTAACATTTGACAAAGTTCTTCTCGTAAGTGATAAGGAAACAGTTGTTGGTAATCCAACAGTAGCAGGCGCTACAGTTTCAGCTTCAGTTGTATGTGAAGGCAAGGACAAGAAGGTCATTGTTTACAAGTACAAGAGAAAGACTGGATATCACAAGAAGAACGGTCATAGACAGTTATTCACTAAGGTTAAGATTGACAAGATCAACGCTTAATCAGAGAGTAAGTATCGTATGACGAATATAACTTTTTATGTAAGACATGACGGAGTAATCTGTGGTCTGCAGTCAAAAGGACATGCCGGATTCGGCAGCTATGGTTCTGATGTGGTATGTGCATCAGTATCAGCATTAGTCATTAACACAATTAATTCCATTGAACAGCTTACAGCTGATAAATGGGATGAAAAGGTTAGAGACAAAAGAGCAACAATTAATTTCGAGATTGATGGCAATGTCAGTCATGAATCACAGCTTCTTTTTCAATCATTGAAGCTTGGTCTTGAAGGAATAGCCAAAGAGTATCCCGGAAATATTACTATCAGCATTCGTAATTTATGATTACAGAATGACAACAGTCAAGGAGGTGTAACTCATGTTAAAACTTAACCTTCAGTTTTTCGCTCATAAAAAAGGTGTTGGTTCTACAAAGAACGGCAGAGATTCTGAATCTAAGAGATTAGGTGCAAAGAGAGCTGACGGCCAGTTCGTATTAGCTGGTAATATTCTTTACAGACAGCGTGGAACTAAGATTCTTCCAGGCGTTAATGTTGGACGTGGCGGTGATGATACATTATTTGCTACTGTTGACGGCGTTGTAAGATTCGAGAGAAAGGGCAGAGACAAGAAACAGGTTTCTGTATATCCTAAAGTAGCAGAACAGTAAAGATTAAGTCTGTTAATTATTTGACAGATAGCTATAATTAGCTCCAAATCTTAGATTTGGAGCTTTTCTTCTATAATAGAATTGTCTACTACAGAAGAAAAGTTCCAAAGGCGTTATTTTTGAAAGGAGATTTGTATGTTTGCAGACAGTGCGAAGATATTTATAAAATCAGGAAAAGGCGGAGATGGTCACGTAAGCTTCAGGCGTGAGCTTTTCGTAGCAGCAGGCGGACCGGATGGTGGTGACGGCGGTCGCGGCGGTGATATAATATTTGAAGTAGATAAGGGTACCAATACACTTAATGAGTTCAGACATATTAGAAAATATGTTGCTCAAAGCGGTGAAGAGGGTGGCAAAAAGCTTTGTCACGGTAAGGATGGTGAAGACCTGATTATTAAGGTTCCTGAGGGAACTGTAATTAAGGATGCTGTTTCCGGCAAGGTTATTGCAGATATGTCTAACGGACGTGACCATGAGGTCGTCCTTAGAGGCGGACGCGGAGGAAAGGGCAATAAGAATTATGCCACTGCTACAATGCAGGTTCCAAAGTACGCCCAGCCAGGACAGCAGGCCAAAGAACTTACTGTAATCCTTGAGCTTAAGGTAATTGCTGATGTAGGTCTTGTAGGTTTTCCTAATGTGGGAAAGTCCACATTCCTTTCAATGGTAAGTAATGCCAAGCCAAAGATTGCCAATTATCATTTTACAACGCTTAATCCTAATCTTGGAGTTGTAGACCTTGATGGTGCCGATGGCTTTGTAATTGCTGATATACCAGGACTAATTGAGGGTGCCTCAGAGGGAATAGGTCTTGGACATGAATTTCTTAAGCATATTGAACGCTGCAAGGTAATAATTCATATGGTTGATGCAGCGTCCTCAGAGGGAAGAGACCCTGTTGAAGATATTAATATGATTAATTCAGAGCTTAAGGCATATAACCCGGAGCTTCTTAATAAGCCACAGGTTATTGCGGCCAACAAAACAGACCTTATTTTCAGTGAGGATGAAGACCCTGTACAGCGAATCAGGGATGAATTTGAGCCAAAGGGCATTAAGGTATTCCCTATTTCCGCAGCAACAAGAAAGGGCCTTAAAGAGCTTTTATATGCGGTTCGCAATATACTTGATACACTGGACCCTGAGCCAATTGTTTATGAGAAGGAATATTTTCCTGAGCAGATGTTTGACCAGTCTGAACCAATTGAGGTATACAAGGCTGATGAGCATGCATTTGTTATTGAAGGACCAAGAGTTGACAGAATGCTTGGATATACCAACCTTGATGATGAAAAAGGCTTTTCCTTCTTCCAGAAGTTTATGAAGGAACAGGGCATTATTGATAAGCTTGAAGAGCTTGGAATCGAAGAGGGCGATACAGTCTATCTTGGAGACCTTGAATTTGATTATTACAGATAAGGAGGAATAGAATCATGACAACCAAACAGAGAGCCTATTTAAAAGGACTTGCAATGAATATTGACCCAATATTTCAGTGCGGTAAGAGCTCAATAACTCCTGAGTTCGTGGAAGCTGTTGCAGAAGCACTTGAGAAAAGAGAGCTTATTAAGGTAAGTGTGCTTCAGAATTGTGCAGATGATCCTAAGGAGCTGGGAATTATACTTTCAGAGCGTACACGTTCACAGCTTGTACAGGTAATTGGTAAAAAAATTGTTCTTTACAAGGAAGCTAAGAATGAAAAGAACAGAAAGATTGAATTACCTAAAGCCAAAAAGAAAGACTGATTAATATTATGATTAGAACAGGAATAATTGGTGGCACCTTTGACCCCATTCATAATGCACATATCAAGCTTGCCAGGTGCGCCTATGAGCAGCTGGGACTTTGCAAGGTTATTTTTATGCCAGCCTATATTCCACCTCATAAACGGAATAATAATATAACAGATGAACATTACCGCATGGAAATGACAAGGCTTGCAGTTAAGGACTTTCCATGGGCAGAGGTATCTGACATGGAAATAAAGCTTCAGGGGGCTTCCTACACGGCGAGAACCCTGACTGTTCTTGATGAGGCTGCTGATACAGAGCTTGTATTTATTCTTGGAGCAGATTCGTATCTTGCTCTTGATACCTGGTATCATCCCGAAATTATTTTTGCCCATGCAGCCGTTGCATGCGCCAGAAGAGATGGTGTAACACTTAATCAGCTCGAGACCAAAGGACAGCTATACATTCAGAAATACAATGGGAAATCATATTTTCTTGATATGGATGATACACCTGTCAGTTCCCATGAGATACGAAGACTTCTGCAAAATGGAGAAGATGTGTCACAATACATCCCATCAGAGGTATATGAATATATTAAAAGCAATAATTTGTATTGAGGTATTACAATGTCAGAATATGATTTGGATAAAATAGAACGCAAGGTAAGAAAAAAGGTAGATGAAAAAAGATACATTCACATTAAAGGTGTTGAATATACAGCAGCATGTCTTGCAATGAGATATGACACACAGCTTATTGAAGCAGCAAGGGTTTCAGGACTGCTTCATGATTATGCTAAATGTCTTGAACCGGAAGAAATTCTTGCTCAATGTGTAAAATATGGGCTTCCTGTATCTGACAGTGAACGGATAACTCCTTTTTTACTGCATGGTCGTCTGGCATCATATTATGCACAGACAGAGTTTGGAATTATCGACCCGGATATTATTAATGCAATTAATTATCATACTACTGGCAGACCACAAATGTCTGTTCTTGAGCAGATTGTATTTACAGCAGATTATATTGAGCCTGGCAGGAGCAAGCAGCCTGGTCTTGATGTGGTAAGACAGCTTGCTTTTTCAAATCTAGAAGGTTGTGTGTATCGTATATCAGAAGATACATTGAGTTATCTTACAGGCAGAGACAGACTGATTGATGAAATGACAGTTAAGACAAGAGACTATTATAAGGAGCGAATTAATGGAAAGTAAAGAAATAGTGAAGAAAATATATGACGCTATTGAAGACAAAAAAGGCGAAAATATCAGGATTATTGATATTGCCAATGTATCTGTAGTTGCAGATTATTTTATCATAGCAAGCGGAAGCAACAAGAATCAGGTTCAGGCTATTGCCGATAATGTTGATGAGGCGCTAAGTAAAATTGGTCTGACTGTATCACATACAGAGGGCTATTCAAATGCAGGCTGGATTCTTATGGATTATGGCAATTACATTGTTCATATATTTGATAAAGAAGAAAGAATTTTCTATGATCTGGAGAGAATCTGGAGAGATGGAAAGGATGTTAATATCGAGGCACTGTAATGAACTATACTGATGCAATGAATTATATGGAATCTCTTAATGGCCTGGGCAGTGTTCCAGGTCTTGATTCGATTAGGGAGCTTTTAAACCGTCTGGAAAATCCCCAGGACAGTACACGTTTTATTCATATTGCAGGTACCAACGGCAAGGGGTCTGTTAATTCCTTTATATATTCAGCTCTTAGGAAAGCAGGCTATAGAACCGGACGATACATATCGCCGGCAGTTCGTGAGCCGTTAGAAATAATCCAGTGTGATGGACATAATATCAGCAAAGAGGATTTTGCCAATATTATCGAGGTAATAAGTAAGGTATGCTCTGAAATGGTACAGACCGGACTGCCTCATCCTACACGTTTTGAGATTGAAACTGCTGCAGCCTTTTGCTATTTTCAAAAAAACAGCTGTGAATATGCTGTAGTTGAATGTGGCATGGGTGGACTTCTTGACGCAACCAATGTAATTAAGAACACAGAATGTGCAGTAATAACCTCCATATCAATTGACCATACAGCATACCTTGGAAATACTCTTGCTGAAATAGCCAGACATAAGGCAGGCATTATTAAAGCCGGCTGTAAGGTCGTGTGTCTGCGTCAAAATAACGAGGTTAATCAGGTTGTAGAAGCTGCCGCTAAAAAAAATGGCTGTCAGCTGTTCTGGGCTGAACCGGACCAGATTACTGACTGCTATATGGATACTGAGAGAACGACTTTCAAATATAACACGGATACTATCACTATAGGCCTTACAGGCTCATACCAGCCAGTTAATGCCATTATTGGATTAACTGCATGCAATGCATTAAAAATCGATTCTGGGGCAATATATGCAGGCATGAAGGCTGCCACATGGTTTGGCCGTTTTACCTTTTTGGGACACAATCCGGATTTCGTAATAGATGGTGCACATAACAGAGATGGTGCGCATATGCTTGAAATGTGTATTAATCAGTATTTTTCAGGCAGAAAAATCACCATGATTATGGGCTCTTTTAAGGATAAGGATTATGATTATATGGCTCACATAGCATCAAAGTATGCGGCTGCAATTCTTACAATCAATACCCCTGATAATCCAAGAGCCTTGCCAGCGGATGAGCTTGCCAAACACATTGCAGCCATATATAATGGCTGTGTTAAAGCATATGCTTCGATTGATGAGGCTGTACATGCAGCTATTGACATAACACCGGACCAGGGTGTAATAATTGCCTGGGGTTCGCTATCACATCTCGCGTATATTGAGGACGCATATAACAAGGAGACTAATCATGGTAGATAAGAAAAAAGTAGAGCAGGGTGTAAGGCTTCTTCTGGAAGGAATGGGAGAGGACATTAATAGGGAGGGACTTATTGACACTCCTGAACGAATTGCCAGAATGTACACAGAAATATTTGCCGGACTCGACCAGGACGCTGCTGTTTATTTAAGCAAAACCTTTGAAACACAGAATACTGATATGATTCTTGAGAAAGACATTACCTTTTATTCAATGTGTGAGCATCATCTTTTGCCTTTCTATGGGAAAGCACATATTGCCTATATTCCTAATGAACGCGTAGCCGGATTAAGCAAGCTGGCAAGAACGGTTGAGGTGTACGCAAGACGTCCACAGCTTCAGGAACGCCTTACAGTTCAGATTGCAGAGGCTGTAATGAAGAATCTTAACGCCAAAGGAGCCATGGTTATTATTGAGGCAGAGCATATGTGCATGACAATGCGTGGAATTAAAAAACCAGGCAGTAAAACTGTTACTATTTCATCTAAGGGCTGCTTTGAATCTGACGCAGACCTTAGAAATACATTTATATCAATTGCAGGAGTAAATCGTGGATAAAATATCAATTAAAAATCTCAGGGTATATTGTCATCATGGTGTATATGAAGCAGAAAAACAGCTTGGACAGAATTTCTATATATCTGCAGAGCTGTCTGTAGATACATATCCGGCGGGAATAAGTGATAATATCTGCCAGTCAGTTAATTATGCACAGTTGTGTCATGGAATATATGACTATATGACAGGTAACAATTACAATCTTATTGAGGCAGTGGCTCATAATCTTGCTGTATACATCCTTAATTATAGTCCGCTTATCAGGGCAGTTGACCTGACTGTAAGCAAACCCGAAGCGCCTGTGGGACTTCCCTTTGAAAACATAAGTGTAAGCATATCAAGAGGCTGGCATACTGCATATATTGCCTATGGCTCCAATATTGGAGACAGCAGCGCATATATTAACACTGCCATAGAAAAGCTCAAAAACAACCCTGCAATACGCCTGATAGCGCAATCAGCTACAATAATTACCAAACCTTATGGTGGAGTAGAACAGGACGATTTCTTAAACGGCTGTGTCAAGGTGGAAACCTATCTGTCACCATTGCAGCTTCTAGATGAGCTTCATTCTATTGAAAATGACGCGGGAAGAGTACGGAATATACACTGGGGTCCAAGAACCCTTGATCTGGATATCCTTCTGTATGATGAAATGATTATTCATACAGATACTCTTATAATACCGCATATAGATATGAGCAACCGCACTTTTGTGCTTGAACCGCTATGTGAGATTGCACCTTATGCATATAATCCACTGCTTAAAAAAACAGCAGCTCAAATGCTTGAAGAATTAAAAGAAAAATAGTCAAAAATCATCCCCGTAGGCTACGCTGTATTGTAATAGCTGTCGGGGATGTTATCTGTAATTAAATAATATTAAGTCTTAACAGTCCAATTACCTTGCCAATAATCTCTACATGATCAACAATTATTGGCTCCATTGTATCATTCTCCGGCTGAAGTCTATAATGACCATCTTCCTTATAAAATCTCTTGACAGTAGCAGAGTCATCTACAAGTGCAACAATTACCTCACCATTGGATGCCGAGCTCTGTCTCTTGACAATTATGTCATCACCTTCATATATACCCATATTAATCATACTGTCGCCTTTAACCTTAAGCATAAAGGTCTCTTCATTCGGAAGAAGCTCTACAGGAATAGGAAAGTAGTCAACAATATTCTCTTGGGCAAGAATCGGCTGACCAGCAGCAACAGTGCCAATCAGTGGGACATTAACCATCTCTCTTCTTGAAAGTGCGAAATCATCATCTATAATCTCAATTGCCCTTGGCTTAGTCTGGTCTCTTCTTATATAACCGTTCTTCTCAAGTGTCTCTAAATGTGCATGAACACTTGATGTTGACTTAAGACTAACAGCCTCACAAATCTCCCTGACTGATGGCGGATAGCCCTTATCAAGAATGCATGACTTCATAAAACTCAGAATCTCCATCTGCTTATCTGTAATTCTGCCTTTGCTCATATCTAATCCCTCCATGAATTGTATTATTAATGGTCTGTGACCGAATAAATGTTCTCTGTGATAATGATATCACAACAAAAACAATAATGCAAACAGAAGTTCCGAAAAAATGTTCGATTAATGTGTTGACAAACATCTGTTCTGGTGCTAATATAAGTATATCGAACAGAGGTTCGTATACATTGTAAGTTAATAGTGCATAGAAGAGTCCACAATATTGGACACAACATATATTAAGATAACATAGTAAGAAGCCCACAGGCGTAACAATTATTAATGTATATCGGGAGGTATTAGTTATGACAGATTCTATTAGAACAATTTTTTCAAGGTCACATAAGACAATTGCAATGGCAGTTCTTCTTATTGCTTTATTTATTGCTTTTATTACAGGAAGCGTAATCGTTAAGGCTGGCGGTTCATCTGTTAGAGATGGTGAAGATAAGTTCTATACTAATGTAACGGTTGAAGAAGGTGACACATTATGGAGTATTGCAGAGAATAATATAGATTATGAACATTACGAAGATATATACGATTATATGAATGAGCTGCGCAGAATGAATAATATGAGCTCTGATAAGATATATGCAGGTGAGAATCTTATTGTAACTTATTATAGCAGTGTAGTAGAATAGAATTATTAATATTTTACATTGGAGGCAATTTTACGAATGTATATGAAGAATGCCCTGTTATGTCAGACAACGATTATTTAATAAGATTAATTGAGCAATCTGATGAGACAGATTTATTTAAGGTTTACAGTGATAAGCATGCACTTCCTTATTTTAATGGTGATAATTGTCATGGAAGTAATTTTTACTGTTCTAAGATGGAGGATATGCATAATACCATTAAGTACTGGTTAATGGAATATTATGAGACCCATGGTTTTGTAAGATTTGCAATTATTGATAAGCATACTTCAGAAGCTGTTGGAACAATTGAGATGTTTAACAGGAAGTCCGATGATTACTATAATGGATGTGGATTACTTAGACTTGACATACGAACTGATTATGAGACCGTTGATAGAATCAGTTCAATATTATCTATTATTACTGAACCATTTTATGAAATGTTTGACTGCCATATGATTATAACAAAGGCTCCATTATATGCTGTTGATCGTATTGAAGCGCTGAAGCAGTCTGGATATATTTGTTCAGATGAGCCGCTTATAGCTCCAGACGGACGGAAATATTACGATTATTGGATGTGTACACAGTAGTCCAATATATTGAAGAATACAGCATTTATAATTAGAGAGAAGGAATTTTAAGATAATGGATATTTGGGAAACTTTGTATACTAAGGCAAGAGAACAGTATCATCCAGAAGATGTCTCACCATTTGTGTATGCTCATCATGTAGTATGCGCATTAGAAAGTGAGAATGGAGATATTTATACTGGATTTTGTATTGAGAGTTGTAGTGGTGTTCTTAATTTATGTGCCGAAAGAACTGCAGCATTGAATATGTATATGAACAGTGGACAGACCATTATTAAACGTTTAATTGCATTTAGAGATAAGGCTCCTTTTGGCGAAGGAAGTGGAATGCCATGTGGTGCATGCAGAGAATTTCTAATGCAGTTGAATTACCAAAATAAAAATATGGAAATAATGGTTGATTATGATTCAAGAGAGACAACTACATTAGACAAACTTTTACCTGATTGGTGGGGAATGTATAGATACACACATTAAGTAGGCTGAATTGATAAAATAACATCCCGGTTCGTAGCATGAATCGGGATGGTTATTTTATCGAGAGTGTCCCAAAGTTTGTGTAAACCTTCAGACTGATGTAAGATAAACTTA